>JAEZIL010000115.1 GCA_023436685.1 Bacteroidota bacterium
GAAGAGAAGGGCCCCGATGGCAAACTTATAGTAGAGGAGGTAAGCTTTAGCCCCATAATAGAAGAAAACGGCGAAGTAAGTGGCCTTAGCTGCACAGCACACCATATAACCGACACCTACAACTACACCCGCGAAATAGAAGCACAAAATAAACGGCTCAGAGAAATAGCCTTATGGCAAAGCCACCAGGTACGCGGGCCACTGGCCAGCATTATGGGCCTAATATCACTGTTTGACAATAATGACCTGAGTAACGCCATTAATGGTAAAATAATACGTGATATACAACAGGTGGCCGATGACCTGGATGAAAATATCCGAAAGATATCGGACGTAGCAACCGGTAAATAATACTAGTTGATCACAAACTGGTCGCGGCTGGGAAAGTGCAGGTAGTTGGTCCAGTTAATAGCAAAAATCCGCTTCAGGTTATCTACTATCTGCTGCATGGTAGCAGGTTTACTCATAAAATAGTTGGCTCCGCACCTGTAAGCCTCATCAATATATGTAGCATACAAAAGAGATGTGTACATGATAACCGGCAGATGGTTGTATTCGGGGTTTTTCCTTATCTCCAGTATACAGGCTATACCATCTTTGCAGGGCATTTTTATATCAAGAAAAAGTATGTGTGGCATTCTTTCTTTCAATAATACAAACAACACATCTCCATCTTCAGCATGGCGCAGCGTATAGGGTATGCCCGCCTGCTCTAGTGCCCACTTAAAAATATCTACATCTTCTACATCATCATCAGCAAGCAATACATCATGCTTATCTTGTAAATTGCTCATGGCCCAGCTATTTAAACATGGTTATAAAAAATCCTTACCAACCTAACTATAAATAGCCGATAAGCCTCTAAAGATTAACTAAATAAGCCCCTTAAACAAATAAAGTAAATACACATAGCTAAAATACCACATATACTACAGATACCTTTCCTTAATGATCGCTACATGATGCATTTCATGTCCTGCTATCATATAGGCAAGTGCACGCAGGCTTACGGGACTGTTGTTGCAGGTACCAATATGGGTAAATGCCTGCCGGGGCATACTATTAAATAGTGTTAGCGTAGCCTTGCGCACACTTTCATACTCAGCCAGAATATTTTTTATGCTGCGGCTATTGGCCTGCGATACCGGTACGTAATCGTCTTGCTCAAAACCCGGAAGCGGGGTAATATCGCCACGACCAATGCGCAAAGCGCGGTAGGCGAATATGCGCTCTGTATCGCAAATATGTATCAGCACCTCTTTTATGGTCCACTTGCCGGGTGCATAGCGGTGCATCAGTTGCTCTTCGGTAAGGTTGGCTGCCAGTGCCAGTAAGCTATTCATGTTGTCGAAAAGATGTTGCAACACCAGCGCATCATCCGGCACTTTATCTATATAAGCAATAGCATAAGGCGGGTATTCGCCTGCGGGTGGTTTAGATATCAGCATGTGCTTAAAGATAATACTTTAGCAGAGTGGGTACAGCAAAGGCTAATTAGCTGCGGTTGCTGTTTAGGCGGTCTTCTTCTTCCAGTACCAGGAATTGGGCTTCCGCCTCCAGGCAGTCGGTATCGCTTACATTGTTTTGCCGGCTGGCATTATTCAGGTTGGCATGCCGCTCTACGCTCCACATTTTTTTAATGTTGTCGCTGCGGCGTATATAAAAAAAGTAAGTGTCTCCGTGCATATCCACAGTCACCTCGGTATGACCGTTATGGATCGTATATAAAAAGGGGTAAGCTAACATAAGTGAATCCATTAGCATCATGGTTTAAAGTTAGCCAGCCTGCAGCAGAAGCGCAAGGTGAAAAACACCCTATTTTAACCCTGAAGCATTAACAATACTGCAACAAATACGGGATAATAACCATATCTTTATACGATAACACATTTAAAACCTATATGAAAAAAGCCTGGCTTCTGCTTATTACCCTATTATCAACACCTGCCGTATTTGCGCAGAACTTACTAAGTAATGGAAATTTTGAAAATTATACCACTTGCCCAACTACTTTTTCAGAGCTTGACAAGGCTACTACCTGGTACCCGTACACCCAGGCCACACCCGACTATATGCACAGTTGCAACGGGGGTACGCTAATGGGTACACCGGTAAACTTTGCAGGCTACCAGGCGCCTGCCAGCGGGCAAGGCTATGCTGGTGGCTACGCTTTTACCGACCCTACCGACCCCTCAAGCTGGAAGGAACTTATTATGACCGACGGATTTGCACCACTTACCGTAGGCGCAGCATACGAAATATCAATGTCGGTATCTCTTGCCAACAGTTCGGGCTGGGGTTGCGATGATATGGGCGTTATACTTAACGCCAATGGCCCCAGCACATATCCTGCTATCAGCAGCTCGCCTCCCCGTACGCCACAAGTTGACTTTAAGTCTTACGGCGCTATTGTTGATACACAAAACTGGGTACGCATCAGCAAAGTGTTCATTGCCGATTCAGCCTACACCTCTATGGCCATCGGCTGTTTTAGCCCCGGCCCTGCCATGACATCGGTAGTATCTGTAGGTTCGGGCAGCTATTGCTATTATTTTATCGATTCGGTAGTATTGAGGATAGCCACCCCTATTACTGTGAACTATACTGCAAACGACCTTTGCGGCGGCCAGCAAATAACAGTACCATACGTATTTAACGGCATACCATCTTTTGGCAGCAGCAATGTTTTTACCGTTCAGCTTTCCAGTGCAACAGGCAGTTTTGCAACACCTACCAACATTGGTTCGGTAGCTTCAACAAGTGCAGGCAGCATTACAGCAACCATACCGGCAGGTGCAGCAGGCACCGGCTACCGCATACGCATAGTAAGCAGCAGCCCTGTAGACAGCTCGCTACCCAGCCCTGTAGACATCCGCATTACACCACCGCACACGGTTACGGCATTAACCAACGCACCTGTTTGCGAAGGCGATACCTTGTTCCTTAATTCAAGTGCTTCGGTAACCGGGGTTTCTTATGCATGGACAGGGCCAAATGCTTATTCCGAAGTTCTTCAAAACACTTATCTCACACCTATAGCCTCATCTCAGGCGGGTGAATATGTTATACGAACAGCACGCAATGCCTGTGTGGCCAGCGACACACTGAATGTGATAGTAAAACCGGTGCCTGTGCTTACACTAACCAGCAACAGCCCCGTGTGCCCCGGCACCACAATGATGCTGACTGCTACCAGCTCATTAACCGGCACTAATATCAGCTGGGTAGGGCCCAATAGCTTTAGCAGCACAATAGCTAACCCTACACGCACACCAACGGGATATGCCGATATTGGTGTTTATACCGCATTTGCTGAAAAGAATGGATGCCACTCTGAGGCAAACATACCGGTGAATGTGCAAATAACTACTGCTACGCCCGATGCCACAAATAATGGCCCGCTGTGCATGGGCGCAGCCCTCAACCTGTCGGCCACCTGCGCTACGCCGGGCGTAAGCTATATATGGACGGGCCCTGATAACTTCCGCAGCAATTTGCAAAACCCTGTAATCAATCCATCAGCTGTTATTAACGATGGTAAATATATAGTGGTAGCCGTAGTAAATGGTTGCTATTCATTGCCTGATACAACGGATGCTGTGATATACCCTGACCCATATTTAGGCAACTACGCAAGCCCTAACGACACCGTATGCGAAGGCACCGTAGTAACCTTCGTTACCGTGCCCATGAATGGGGTCATCAACCCTACGTTCCAATGGTTTAAGAATGGTGTACCGGTACCTGGTGAAACTAACCTTACATTTATATCGCCATACGCCACCGGCGATACATTTTATTGCCGCACCTATTGCCAAAACAGCTGCGGCGATAACCTGACACTATATAGCAACAAAGTAGGCATGACCATACTGCCCGTAATAAACCATGTATCGGCCAAGTTATCGTCAATACCCGAGCATCCACTTCCGGGCCAACCCGTTACCTTCAGGGCCACAGTGGAAAGCGGTGGATATACCCCACAGTTTCAATGGCAGAAAAATGGCAAAGATGTATGGAGCGCTACCTATGCAATATGGAGCACCGATAAACTGGCACCATACGATAAGATAAACTGTATAGTAACTACCAGCGACCCTAGCGCCAATACTATGATAGTAAGCAGCGATACAATGGAAGTGAACTTTGCCACAAATGTAGACCAGCTTGCAGGCAACGATGCATTGCAATTGTATCCCAACCCTAATGACGGATCGTTCAGGCTGAAAACACAAAATGTAAAATGTACCAGTATAGATGTACTGAATGTTACAGGCCAGGTGGTATATCAAAACAAACCTGAAGTGCCTCAGGCTGAATATACCATCAACCTGGCGCAACAGTTGCCTGCAGGTACATATATGCTGCGTGTGTACGATGGCGAACGCTACTATCGTAAAAGCTTTACAGTGAACCGCTAGTACAACAAACAACTATATAAAAGGGTAGGCAACAGCCTGCCCTTTTTCTTTAACAAATTGTGCTAATATTTGGCATAAGGCTTGCACCTATCTTTACCAGTATGAAACTGGCAATAGTATTGGTGGCGGGGTTATTATTAATATCGGGGGCAGCACAGGCACAAGCCGATACCATGCTGTTGGTGAAACTGCCTAATGTAGATGTAAGAAGAGAACGGATATGGGATAATGATCATGACCGCTACCGGTACAACCAAACCAAGTATTATGTAACCACAATACTACCCTACCTGAATGCTGCTACCAGGCTGTTTCATGAAATAGACCAGAAAGTAAATGATGGCAGTATCAGTAAAAAAGAGCGCAGGCGTTTTATTGAATCGAAGGAAGACGAAATGCGCGACCGCTTTGAAAATGAAGTAAAAGAACTAAACACCACACAGGGGGTACTGCTTATAAAACTAATAGCCCGCCAAACAGGTGTAAACGTGTATAGCATACTGCAGGAATTCAAAAACCCTATGACTGCCATCAAATGGCAAACCTGGGCAAGGGTAAATGGCCACAACCTGAACAAACGATACAACCCCGGCGAAGAACCTATGCTGGAGCATATAATGGAAAGCCTGGACTACCCCTTACCGCCCTATTATACTGAAAGCGAGCAGGCTTTGCATATACAATAGTTACTTACCTGACATAAAGCCGGAAACAGTTTCTATAAATTTATCCTGCTCTTCAACAAACGGGAAATGCCCCGATTTTTGGAAGACCACCAGCTTGCCATTAGGCACTGTGCTTTTTAAACGCTCAGCTGCTGCCAGTGGCAAATTATCGGCCATACCATGCAGTACTAAAAGCGACGCCTTTATTTTTTTTAATTGCGGATAGTAGTTCCTGTCGTACCGCTCAAGATCGGTCATTAGCCCGCGTGTGAGTACAGCATTAGCGCGGTAAAAATTATCGGGCAGTACGATATTCAAATGTTTAAGATTGGAGGTATCGTAGAAAGATGTTTTGTACATCAGCATCAGCACCTGTTTGTATACCCCCATATCACCTTGTATAAATGCATTGGAGCCAACTAATCGTTTCCGCTGGTCTTTATCCTCATCGGTTGTTTTTGCTGCTATGGTAGCTATTTGCAAGCTGTCGTATTCATGGCTGAAAGTAAGCGGGCTAATAAATATGAGCTTACCAAGATGCTCAGGGTATTGCAAAGCATAGTTTACGGCCAGCTTCGCCCCCCAGGAATGTGCCATAATGTTCAGCTTACTGATCCCGAAGCTATTGCGTAAGGCTTCAATATCATCAACCATAATGCGGTAGCTTATATCTTTACTGCTATCGGGCGGTATGGGAGATAATCCACTCGCCCGCTGATCGTAAAATATGAGTTTGTACTTTGTTGCCAGAGGTTGCAGCTGCGGTAAAAAATAATCATGGTTCATTGAAGGCCCTCCATGCACTACCAGCAAAGCCTCACCTTCGCCCATTACCTTACAGTATATTTTAGTACCGTTTACGTTTTTATACCCTTGAAAAGATATTGCAGGCTGGCCTGAAAGCGCATATGCTGTAAATAAAAATAAAAGAACACAATAGAAGAACCGCATAAGGTTAATTATAGTATTAATATAGGCAGAATATCTGTTATTCTAAAGAAAATACGACAAGCCAGTTAGTTGAGCAGGTCATCATATTGCTTTAATAATTCGGCCAGCTTTTTTGCCACCTTTGCTTTGTTTTGATGATACCGGTGCAAGTCGCACCTGTTATTGATGAAACAAATTTCGGGCAATACGCTTATACCGGCCTTTGTATGCAGTATGCCCAGTTTACCTCTATGAGATTGCAACTCAGTCTTCACGCCCCTGTTAACAATACCGCAAGCCAATGAAACAGCGTTACAAATAGCAAGTGCAAGCTCCTTTTCAAAATTGTTATAGTTGTTTTTAATTATCGCCTCAGTACCTGTAGCCAAATTGACTGATGAATTAAAATGCAATTCGCAAACTACACTTCCGCTGCCCGGCTTAATACGTTCAATATATTGAGCCAGGGTTTCGCCATCAGCATCCACAATAATATCTGCTTTCAACAAGCGAAGTTGCTCTGCCACCATATCCCTAAGTTCGGCCGTGAGATCTGCTTCTTTTATATTGCCAATTACCGCACCAGGATCTGCATTCTTATATCGTTTATTATGCCCTGCCGATAAGTATATCATAACAGCTTATTTAGCCAGAGGCGTATAACAATCCATATTAGTATCAGAAACCCACAAACAATAGCTGCGGTGCGCCATATTTTCAGCAATTGAGTCTGCTTAATAAGCTCAGCGTTTGCAGCCGCTAACTGTGATTGTAACAAGTGCAGGGCTGCTTTATCGCTCACTTGTACAAAACGTGTTTTCACAATTGTATCGGTTGTGTGGATAGTACGATGTATATATGCATGTTTGATATTATTAATCGTATCGTAATTCACTACAGTATCCAGTAATAAAATCGTATCACCTTTAATAACCAATTCGTGAGTGTAAATACTATCGGGCCTGTTATAGATATTGTTGCAAGCATTAGCTAGCACTTCAGGATACAGCGCCTGCGCTTTAAGCGTTTGCTTTAACGCCTTGTTTGCAGAATAGCAAGATGAAAGCAATACAATTAACAGTAAGCCAGGTATTGTCTTGAACATAATTATTAATTCTTTTTATTGAACTGGTATAGGGAATGTTCTTCAATTCCAAACATTTTAGATAATCCATAAGCTAGCGGGTCAATTACAACTTTTAGAAAGAGCGTCCATTCGTACTTTTGCTCTTCCGGCAAAATATTGGTAGCTGCTAACCAGCTTATGGTTATTGTTGTTAAGAGGAAAATGGTGCGAAATATCCATTTTGCCCATAAGGGAGTCTTATTGCCTATTTGCGACAAGCCAAATTTTGTTGTTTCCATGGTGATTTAGTTTAGTTATTATTCTTTGATCAAAAGATTGTATCGTTTATCTAATGCTACCTGCATTTTAATATCCCGCAAGTCCATATCCAATTTATCTTGTCTGGCCTTAAGGTCTTTAATAGCGATATCGAGTTGTTGGATTTGTATAGTATTAATTCTTGTTTGAGTATCGTTTTCACGTATCTCGGTCAATACCCGATTAACCTGAGTGAAGAAAAATATTGCTACTGCGACAAAGGACGTGACAATTGTCCATAAGACTTTCCATGTCACACCCCTGATTTCCTTTTGTTCTATGCTTCCGGTTGTCATGGCATTAATAAATTTTGTACCGGGCATTTTGATTGTCGCGCAGATTTATTCTTTGAGCATTCGATATTTCGTGACCGTATAAAATGAACTCATAAATATTTCCTTTCATGCGAACATTGTTGCTGCCCACACTACCTAGTGCAAAGGAAGTGGGAGCGTTACCCGTTGATGGAAGATCCATACCTGTATTGTTGGCCTGAACGTTTTCAGCATTAATATACAACCTGCTTTTATCAGGATTAGCGGCAGTCAGGTTCAAGAAACTAAATACAATACCTTTACTATCAGAAAGTACCGGGCTATTATTGTATTTATTGGATATAACGAATTGGCTGTTGATCCCATTTGTAACCAATGTTATAATAGCACTTATATTATTTTGGACTATTCTATTGTCGTATGACATACTTACCCCTCTGGCATTTGTAGTACCTGCATTGTTCCCGTATAGCCCGTACACGCTTGTTGAGGTAACCTGCTATGTTGAACGTATTCACTTCATTTGCTTTCAGGTCTATATGATAGGTGGATACCGTACCACCGGCATAATCATCGTATATTTTCAGTATCGCCTGCTCTTTATCCAACAGGGGGTACACTTTCACAGCATGTATTTTCAGCTTGCGTAGCTGGCCTTTTATGCGGTTATTCTTATAAAGTGTTAAGCCACGTTCCTTTGTTTCAGCGGCAACATTTAGCTTTTCATATCCTTTTTTTGATAATCCCAGGCTTAGCAGTTCATCGGGATTGGCACCGGGGTGCTTGCGCAGCAGTGCCGCGTCTTTGGGTGAGAGCTTCTTAGTTTCCATGATAGAGTTTATAAAATTCTGATATCTAATTCCTAAATCCTGACTGGTTGCAGTACTTAGATTCAGGCTTTCGTCATTAGCAGTTCGTTTTCATAATGTCAAAATTACAACTATAATTTTAATAACAAAATTAATTTCTAAAATATTTTTATTGTTATTAAAAATAAAAATTCACTTTAAAATTATTTTAACTACCTGCTTCGTTACAAGATTTAAGACGAATAGAAATATTGAATAACTTTACGCCTATGCGTATACTATTTACCTTACTGCTGGCAGCATTAGCCAGCAACGCTATGGCCCAGGAGCCCGTGCTTTCTGGCGAGGGTTTCACATTGTATAAAGACACTACCAAGAAGATCAACTGGGACTCAATGAAGCGCCCCCAACAGCTGGTGGACGAAAAGCCCCGCTTCAATGGTAATATTAACCAGTACCTGGCGAAAAATGTAAAAGTGCCCAAGGGCGCTAAGCTGGAAGGGCGTATCACTGCCAACTTTGTAGTAGATACGGCCGGCAATATTGGCCTGGTAACAATAGAAGGCAAGGAAAAAAGCAAGCTTACACCGCTTGAAAAAGAAATAGTGCGGGTTGTAAGTGGTATGCCGCGATGGATACCCGGCAAGCTAAATGGCCGCCATGTACCGGTTAAGTATTCGCTGCCTATTAATTTGAATTAACTACTGCTAAATAAAAATCTAAAGCCGCACCATCAGGGCGGCTTTTTGCGTTTCGCTAATTCAACACTTGTTCTTTCAACGCAATTATTTTTGTTGTAGCTTCTGCCAGCGTGCCATCTGTATCGGCTAGTATAAAATCGCCTTCGCCAAATATGAACAGCAGGTGGATCTTACTGCCATTAATATAGGGCTGATAGCTGGCGCTATAGGCAACGTAATCTTTAGAAGCATCGTATACCTCTTTATCAATAATATGCACATTATTTTTCAGGGCAGCCTGGACAATATCCTTTATATCCGCCTCCGGAAAAACAATAGCAATAGCAAATTTGAGCATGGCCGTTTCAGTTTTGTGAATAAAACTTAATACAAATATAACGGCTGCGTGTGGCAGCACAACATGATACCCGTCATTATATTTCGTTATCGTGCTGTTAATATTCTAATACTGCCCTTATGTGCTGAATATCAGCCATTACAAACCAGCGTGTTCCTTTCTCTTGTATCAAACCGTCCAGCCTGTTTAATATATCGTGCGATCGTGCTGCTTCTTGCGGCAAGTTGCTGTTGCTCAGCATATAAGCATCCAGCTTAGTAAGTATCTGCGCTTTTTTCTTCATTACAGCATCGCCGCTATATTGCTTATCTACAAAATCCATTGCCATGCGCTGACGTATGAACAATGGCAAACCCGCATTACTTGCATCGCTATATTCCTGCAAAAGATCGGCCGAAGTTTTGATGCGGAACTGTGATGGCTTTACAATGGTAAAATCGTATTGCGCGGGATATAGCGTACCATCTTTTACCACTACGTTTCGGTATGCTATAATATCTTTCAGCGTATCGTATATCAACTTATCAAAAATATGGTTCGATATATTGCTGATGAATTTATACAAACGCTCCTGGTCTATCGCCTTGGCTGTGCCGCTTTAGGCTTCTTCTACCTTCTTCAGGTGCAGGGCTTCTGTTATCAGCTCCATTATTTGCCGGCATACATCGCGGTGGTGTGCATTAATGGTTATGTCAGGGTTAATGATCTGTATAGGGCTACCGTCCATTAGTTGTTCCTGTGGTATTATGATATGTTGGCCGGGGTTACGGCTTATTTGCCCGCTTCCGCCACAGGTGCTGCAATGCACCAGCTCCACACCGCCGGGACAATCGTTGCAGGTACGCTGCACTTCGCCCCTGCCCAGGCAATCTATACAATCTGTCGCTGCTTCTACTATAAATGGGTGCGATGCTTCTTTATCTACCAGCTGTGCAGCAGAATATGCGCTAACAAAATCGTCGGCAGCAGCTTTTGCTTTGCTATAAAAGCTATCGTAATAGCCTTGTGTATTCCATTCGCCACCCGCAATGCTTAACGGCAGCCTGCCCAGCATGTGGGCGTAATAGCCCTCTTTATCTTCGTTGGCAATGTAATATTGCCTTTGCTGCGCATTGTAGCTAATGCGCCATATACTTTGCTTGTCTACCCACCAGGTATAGCCACTGTGGCTAAAAACAATATCATCTCCGGTAAGTAGCGGCTTTCTGGGAAAGCGTATCGAAATACTTTGCATCAGCAGTTGTATTTAGCTGTTGCTTGTAGCTGGCCAGCATTCTGTTCAGCGCTTCCAGCTCCTTCACTTGCTGGTTAATAGTATAGGCCGCCTTATTTAAGGCTGTATCATTGACCTCGTAGTTTATTTTGTGTATTACTTCTACTACATCTGCCATGGTAGGTGGTGGGAATTGCAAGTGATAGTTGATGAATGCACTTGCAGGCGGCAGCGTAACCTGTTAGCTGTTTTTGAAAGGAATCAGCCCATCCTTATTAAAAGCAAATTTACAACAAAAAATATATTCACAAAAATTATTTCAGAAATATTATTTTTATTTTTTAAATCACCTAAATGAAATATCTAATAGCACTTCTATCGGCAATAATTTGGGGCACTGCTACTTACGCCCAGCAATATGGTAATATTTTGCAAACACCTGAATCTATAAAACTTGGCAGTAAAGGCACTATTAAAAAAATTACTTGCGAAACTTACCTTATGGAAATGGTAATGGGCAAGCCAATAAAAAAACAGCTTAAACACGTAGACGTTGACTCTTTCGATAAGAACGGATATATCTTATCAACAAGAAATACTACGAGCAATTGGACATCGGTTTACCAATACGACAAAAACAAGCAGCTAACGGGCAGAACATACTACAATGGAAATAGAACTGATTATAAAGCTACCTTTCAATTGCTGTCACAAAACACTTATGTTTCTTCTACCTATTCTTATGATAAAAGCAAAAGTATATTTAGTAAAGAAGCTAATAGTTCCGATACGTTGATATTCAATAGTAACAATCGGCTGGATACCCAACATAGCATGGAGGGCAGCGACTATTACCAGTATGTAAATAATGATACTACTATAGTATCGATACTTGATGGATCTGTTATTTTTGTACAGACGGTTATGGAAAGAGATGCTGTTGGCAATAAAACCCTGGAGACCTCTATCCCCAACAAACAGACTGAATACACTGAGCCTTATCTGTTTGTATATAAATACGAATATTACCAATAATATCACCTTTATGAAATCCATACTGATCCAATTTATTATAACACTAATATTCATACCGGCTTTTGCACAGACTTATAATACCGCTTGCGAAGTACCTGACATTTTAAAAGAAGGTTATATGGGCAGGGTAAAAAAAGTGACCCGTGAAACCTACGACACAAAAAATATCAATGGGAAACTAGTTAACGATAAACTGACAGAACTGAAGATAGATACTTGCGATATAAAAGGCTATTTAAGAAAAACCGAAAATCCTCTTTCTCATAGTTTTACCGCTTATGAATATGACAAT
>JAEZIL010000123.1 GCA_023436685.1 Bacteroidota bacterium
TATTTCCCCGCTTACTTCGGGTGCAATCTTTACTTCCGTTTCAGGGTATATTTTCCCGCTGGCTGTCACGGTTTCGGTAATGGTGTGTTGTGCAGCTTTTTCCACAGCTACTTTAATACCATCATCACCTTTGTTTTTACCAACTATGATCAGGATAATGAGCAATGCTGCAAATCCGCCTATTACCCAGTAAAGGGTTTTCTTTTTCATTTAGTTGTGTGATTTACTAACCAAAAATACATTATTTCACTTCGCTACCAGCAGTTGCTGTTTCCAGTGGCGATACAAATATTAATTTACCCTCGCTATCCTCCGCCATTAGTATCATTCCCTGGCTTTCAATGCCTCGCATTTTACGGGGAGCAAGGTTAGCTACAACCGTCACTTGTTTACCTATTATATCTTCCGGTTTAAAGTGAAGGGCAATACCTGAAACAATAGTGCGCTGCTCGCTACCCATATCTACTGACAGCTTAAGCAATTTATCAGCTTTTTCTACTTTTTCGGCATGCAGTATGGTACCTACGCGCAGGTCTATCTTTGAAAAGTCGTCGTAAACGATCTCTGCCTTAGGCGCGGACAGTTCTTTTTCTTCTTTTTTAGTGTTGATAGAGGTTGCTGCAATGGCTGAGGCACTTGCTGCCAGATTAGCGTGTAGTTTTTCTACCTGTGCAGTTACTTCTGCATCTTCAATCTTCCTGAACAGTAGTTCCGGTGCACGCAGCGGATAGCCTACATTCAGCAGGTTCATTTTGCCGCCATTTTCCCAATCCAGCATTCGCTCCACTACTTTCATCATATGGCACATCTTTCTTGCTGTAAAGGGCAGGAAAGGATTAGCAAATATGGCCAGGTTAGCACACAGTTGCAGGCATATATGCAGGCAATTGTCTATTAGCTTTTGTGCTTCAGGGGTTTCTTCCAGTTGCTTGGCTACTATCCAGGGCTGTTGGTCCTGCATATATTTATTTCCTTTACGGGCAAGGTCTATTACTTCGAAAAGAGCATCTCGAAACTTATAGTTTTCAATATCGGCTTCAATATTGGTTTTGGTATTGCCTATCTCTCTAATTAACATACGGCCGGCATCATCCAGTACATCTTCGTGCAGCTTAGGCACCTTGCCGCCACATAGCTTATGCATCAGCACAAAAGCCCGGTTGATGAAATTGCCGAATATAGATACCAGTTCGCTATTTGTACGCTCCTGGAAGTCTTTCCAGGTAAAGTCGTTGTCTTTGGTTTCTGGTGCATTGCTGCACAATACGTAACGTAAAACATCCTGCTGGTCGGGGAAGTCTTTTATGTATTCATCTACCCATACGGCCCAGTTGCGCGAAGTGGAAACTTTGTCACCTTCAATATTCAGGAACTCGTTGGCAGGTACATTTTCTGGTAATACATAGCTACCATGCGCCTTCAGCATGGCCGGGAATATGATGCAATGGAAAACAATATTGTCTTTCCCAATGAAGTGCACCAGTTTGGTGTCGTCTTTCTGCCAGTAATCGCTCCATTGCGGGGTTAATTCTTTAGTGGCGCTAATGTAGCCGATGGGCGCATCGAACCAAACATAAAGAACCTTACCCTGCGCATCCGGCAAGGGAACCGGTACCCCCCAATTACTATCGCGGGTCATGGCGCGGGGTTGCAGGCCATTATCCAGCCAGCTCTTACACTGGCCATATACGTTAGGCTTCCACTCATCTTTCTTCCCCTCCACAATCCATGTTTTCAGGAAATCCTCATATTTATTAAGCGGGAAATACCAATGTTTGGTTTTACGCTTAACAGGCACAGCAGTGCTTAGTGCGCTGCGTGGGTTTATGAGTTGTTCCGGAGAAAGGGAGGTGCCGCATTTCTCACACTGGTCGCCATAGGCATTAGGGTTGCTGCATACAGGGCAGGTGCCTACAATATACCTATCGGCCAGGAATACCTGTTTCTCTTCATCGAAATACTGCTCAGTCTCCTTCTCCTCGAAAAGGCCATCATCGTACAGCTTTTTGAAGAAAGCTTGCGAAGTTTCGTGGTGAACTTTGCTTGAAGTGCGTGAATAGATATCAAAAGAGATACCCATTGCTTCAAAGCTGTCTTTTATAATAGTATTATACTTATCTACAACTTGCTGAGGAGTAATGCCTTCCTTCATTGCACGGATGGTAATGGGCACCCCATGTTCATCGCTGCCACAAACAAATTTAATATCGCGCTTTTGGGCACGCTGGTAGCGTACATATATATCGGCCGGTAGGTAACAGCCCGCCAGGTGGCCAATGTGCACCGGCCCGTTGGCGTAGGGCAGGGCGGCAGTTACCAGGTAACGTTTAGGATCCATGCTATATAGCTCTATGTTTATCAGGCTGCAAGATAATGAAGCTACGGCAGAGATAAGGGCAGGATATATGTTAAAAAGCTATAATTGTTCCACTTTGTTCCGGTTTAGGGTGATATGTATTTTTTGTTTCACCACCTGTAAAGGATAGACGGTCAGGGCTTATCGATAGATATACCTATTGGCATGATATTTTAATTTGTAATTAAAATATGACAATTAGTATAAAATTGTCATTGCAAATATACTTTATTTTGTTGTATATTTTAAGTGTGTTTTATTGATGTTTTATTGTAATTTGAATATTTTTTTTAATTATTTTTAATTAATCGGAAGTTAAACCAGTATTGATTTTCAATGCCTTCTATATCTGGTAAAATTAATTTCCATATTGGCAATGTTACCTGTAAGTGAAATGGCACAGTACTTGTATTATAGACCAGAGAGAACCAAACTATCCCTACAATGCTTCAATCATTCATTTTAAGCAATACAGCCGAGATTGTGCTGTGTATTTTACTCGTTCATTTTGCCCTTAAAATTGGTATGCTTTACCAGAGCCATGTTGAATCGAAGCTTGACCTGTTCATCCATTCATTCAGCATATACAGGACCCAGATATTGCGCAACCTTACAAATAAAAACCTACAGGTATACCTTAAGCAGAGCAATAAGGTAAACTATGCCACCTATTTTGTGCTGGCTGTTACTTTTGCAGTGTATGCATTTATGCTGGCCATTTAGTGCCTGGCCACCTTCTTGCCTTTGTTGCATTCTGTCTATAGATACGAGTGGCTATTATTTTATAAATTCGCCCGGTATAAAAGAGCGAGATTATGAGTTATAGCCTGATGATGGAGGGAAGAAGCATAGAAGACCTGCATGATTATATTAATAACTACCAGAAATACTGGCCCGATGCCATTGAGGCGGCTGTAGCCGAGCTGAAACGGCGAGGGGAGGTATTTACACTGGAAGAGCAAGCTGATATAGAGAAGCGTATAGCGGAACGCAGGCTGGCTGTGAAAGACTTTGAAATGCAACAGCCTGTGGAGCCACTTAAGTACGATGAACCATTGCAGGTAAGTGTACCGAAGCTATATTCGCCGCAGGCTATATTTGGCTTCACGGTGTTTTTTTCTATAGTGCTGGGTGCTATACTATTATGCATCAACCTGAAAAGACTGGGCAAAATACGCGAAATGAATACCGTGATATTAGGCAGCTTTGCCTACTTTTTTGGCGGCAGCCTGCTGCTGGCAGGTATGGCGGGCAATGTGATAGTAAGCCTGCTGTTTAACATTGGTGGCGCTTTGCTGCTGAATCTTTTCTTCTGGAAGAAATACATTGGTGATATACCTTATGAGCGTAAGCAGGTATGGCTGCCTTTGCTAATATGCCTGGTGATATTTATACCTATAGCCTTGTGGATGCAGTCTTCGGGTATGTATCCCATTGCACGCTAGTTTTATTCCGGGAACTTATCGTAGAGCTTCATACCTTGCTGTAGTCGGTTGATAGTTTTGGCCAGGCGGCTCACTTTTGTTTCTTCACGCTTCGCATTCAGTATCCAATCGATATAAAACTTACGTTCGCTTTCAGTAAGAGAGTTGAAGAATTTCTTGGCGCGCGGTTCGTCGTCGAGGCATAGCTGCAATTCTTCGGGCACTTCCAGTTCGTCGGTATCGGGGTAGAGGATGATATGTACCCAATCGCCTTCTTTCTTGTTTATGTGTTTGCGTATCTCTGCTTTTACAGGCAGCATCAGCTCGCCATTGGTAAATGGCATAAGGGTATATTTCTTTAGTTCATAGCCATCAATAGTTCCCTTTACTTTACGCCAGCCGAAAGCTTTACTCTTGTCCTTTTTTATTTCAGGTATGCGTGCATACGTCCACCCTCCTTTGCCATGAAAGCGTTCGAGCCGGTATTGGTTGTTGATGAGGGGAAGCATTACCTGCAAATTAATTAAACGATATATATGTTGCGAATGTGTTGCTAATCAAATTGCCTGCTGCTATATTCGCGCAAATAGTAATAACCTTATCGGATAAAAATGGAAAACAATCTGGAAGAACGAATGTCTTTGAAGAGTATCGAGGAACTGGAATCTTATCTAGAAAATTACAACAAGTATACTCCTGAGGCCATTTTAGCTGCAAAGAGTGAGTTGGAGCAAAGAGGGCGAATATTTAGTGAGGAAGAAATTGTACAGCTTCAGAAAAAATTAGACGAGAAAAAGCAGCTGGTTATTGAAGAAGAGAAGGAATTTGAAGAGTCCATGAATCATACTGCTGAGAAGGGCAGTGTGAAGTTGACATGGTCGGACTATGCAAGTATATTCAAGCCTAGTAAGGGCTATAATGTAACTCCGATATTGGTAGTGCTGAATTTGCTGTATTTTCTAATACTAGTATTTGCAGGGGCAAATATCATCAGCCCCGATGCAGAACTGTTGTATAATGCGGGAGGAAATTTAGGTGTTGCTACTGTAAATGGTCAATGGTGGAGACTGGTTACAGGTATGTTTATACATGGTGGTATCATGCATTTGCTAATGAATATGTATGCGCTGATATACATAGGGTTGATGTTAGAGCCGATACTTGGGAAAGCAAGATTTATATCGGCATACATATTGACCGGAATTGTAGCAAGTATAACAAG
>JAEZIL010000214.1 GCA_023436685.1 Bacteroidota bacterium
ACCTACTGCATTCCATTTGTAAGCTGCATTTTCTGTATGCGATACAGGATCCAGAAGCTTTGCTTTATCGTTAAAGTTGAAAGCAAACAGGTTTAGTTTGCTACCATTGTCGCTGCTGAAAGTCACCTTACCATACAGGTCAGTAAAATCAAACGGTATTCCGCTTTCAAATGGTTCACCAAAACTACCGTACATAGCTTTAGATGTAGCACCTAAGTAGCTATGTTTTGCAGAAAGCAGGAATGTTGTAGCAGAACCACCTTCCTTTTTGGCTCTTGCAAGTGGCCCTTCCAGCATTACCCTCGCCATAATAGGCGATGCCGATACCTTACCTGAAAGGCGGTTTTTATTACCATCTTTGGTCCTTACATCAAGAATAGCCGATGTACGGTTGCCATATTGCGCGCCAAAGCCTGCAGTTTGCACATCTACGTTGCGTATGGCATCTGTTTCAAATACTGAATACAACCCTATAGAGTGAAATGGGTTATATATAGTTACACCATCAAGCAATATACCTGTTTGCGAGGGGGCACCACCACGTATATATAACTGCCCGCCCTGGTCGCCGGTAAACACCACACCGGGTACAACCTGCAGGTATTGGGCTATATCAGGTTCGCCACCGGAACTGGGTAGCAATTTCATTTCTTTTGCAGTTACGGTTAGGGTACCTGCATTTACCTGTGTTATCTTTTCTGTTTTTCGTGCAGATATCTCTACGCCCTTCAGTTCAGTTTGCTTCTGCCCAAGGAAAAGCTTCTTGGTTATTACACTTCCTGGTGTTATAGTAATAGTAGTACGAGAGGTATCGTAGCCTATAAGGCTGGTAAACAATGTGTAAGTACCTTCGGGCACTTGCGGCATAGAGAAGTAACCATTTACATCGGTCTGTACACCTAGCTTTGTACCTTCCAGCAGCACATTTGTAAATATCATTGGCTCACCCGTTGCGCGATCATAAACGAAACCTTTAATAGTACCTGTTTGGGCATAAGCTACTGCCGATAAACATAAAAACAGGATGGCTAAAAGGCCGGAGCGTCTTTGCATATAGTATATTTTTTACAATAAGATGGTTTAAGCCGGAAAAATACGTTAATAATTACGTTTCAAGCGCGCAACAAAGATAGGAATTACAGTATAGTGACCAAATGGCAGTATATCCCCCTAAAGAGGTTACACAGCATTATATACAGCATGCCTTTTTTATTTATTTTGGTGTAATGAAGATTTTCTCAGCTTCGCAGATAAAAGCTTGTGATGCCTACACCATTCATGCGGCGCAGATATCCAGCGCCGACTTGATGGAACGGGCAGCTAAGGCCTGTGTACAATGGATAAAAGAGCACTTACCCCCCGATAGTGTTTTCATCATTTTATGCGGTACGGGCAATAATGGTGGCGACGGCCTTGCTATTACCCGGCTGCTACATAACCAGGGCTATGGCGCAAGGGCTTTTCTTTTAAAAATCAGCGAAGATTTGTCTCCCGATTGCAGGCACAACTTGCAGCGCCTGGAAGGGATTGATAAAAGCCTGGTACAAACCCTGCAACCGGATACCTATATTACTGATATTGCCCCGCACATAATAATATTAGATGCAATACTAGGCACTGGGCTTAACAGGGCGCCCGAAGGTTGGATAGCTAACTTTATTACACATATCAATGAAACACCCAATAAAAAAATAGCTATAGATATACCGAGCGGTATGCCGGCAGATATGGTTCCTGAAGATACGGACAATATAATTTCTGCAGGAGACACTTTAAGTTTTCAGTTTTATAAGCGGGCCTTCCTCCATCCGGAAACCGGCATTCATACGGGCAACTTACATATATTAGATATTGGTTTGCACCCAACTTTTATTGAATCTACACATACCAGTTATCAGATCACCGATATCAACACCCTTAAAGACATATACACCCCCCGCAAACCATTTACTCATAAAGGCACTTATGGAACCGCTTTGTTAATTGGTGGTAGTTATGGCATGATGGGAGCTATTGGACTAGCGGCGAAAGCAGCTTACAGGGCTGGAGCGGGTCGGGTTAGAGCGCTGCTGCCGGAATGCGGTTATAATATTTTCCAAACTTACCTGCCAGAAGCAATGTGCTTCACCAGTGGTGAGAAACATATCAATCGTATCAGCGAATGGAAGGAAACCCAGGCAATAGCAATAGGGCCGGGAATGGGCACAAAACCTGAAACTGCCCGAGCGCTGGTTGACCTGCTGGATGTATGCAAACGCCCCCTGGTGCTGGATGCTGATGCACTGAATATTCTTGCAGACCAGCCGGAATTGCTTCATAAAATACCTCCTCATAGCATACTCACCCCCCACCCGAAGGAGTTTTCAAAGTTATTTGGCAAAACAGGTAATAGCATGCAACGGCTGGAACTGGCACGTACACAGGCTATGAAGTTTAATATTTACATTGTACTGAAAGATACCTACAGCTGTATTATAAGCCCCGAAGGCGAGTGCAGGTATAATATTACCGGCAACGCGGGGCTGGCAACAGGCGGTAGCGGCGATGTATTGACCGGTATTATTGCAGGGCTTTTAGCACAAGGTTACAACCCATACGATGCCGCAACGCTTGGTGTTTACTTGCATGGCCTGGCAGGCTCGTATGCATCGGCTAAATTATCGCAGGAAGCCGTAATTGCCGGAGATATTATAGCTGAGCTTGGCAATGCCTTTACTTTTGTAAGCAATGAAATAAGAGATATTATGTAAAAATTGGCATGAAATTTTCTTTTGTATTGCGGGCACTATTCGTTTGCCTTAGCTTTGCATTGCATATGTATCATAAACTCGTCAATCTTAAAAGCTTCATTGAATGGAAAGCCTTTGGTGTATGTACTGCTATTGGCGAGAAGCTGGGCGTAGCTACATCGCGCATCAGGTTGTGGTTTATTTATATTTCTTTCATGACCCTCGGTTCACCGCTTATCATTTACATGATACTGGCATTCTGGATGAATATGAAACGTTATATATGGCTTAGCAGGCGTAACCCGCTAAGGTGGCTATAGCTACTTGAAGGTTACACTCTGTATCAGCTTCATCCCTTTCTCATTGTAAAAGTTTACTTTCTTAACGCCGTCATATCGGGGTATTGCACAAGTGGCAACGGGATATGCTTCATAGGGCATTTTACCCTTGTACAGGTCTAGCGAGACATATGCCTCTATAAAGTCACCAGCCTTCATATCTACTTTCTTAAACTCCATTTTAGAGTCTTTTTTTGATGCAGGCATTAGCAGAACCAACATCACTTCTTTATTAAACTTAGGAGTATCGGGCCTGTCACTTTTACCAAAGAATTCTTCGTACTGCTTTCTATCCGTAAGCACAAAGCAGTTAACCCCTTCTTTTAATTGTTGCCTGGTACCTATGTAATAATGGTGTGGCATTTGCCTTATATCTACAGGTACAGGCTGTGCCCGGAGGTTAAACCCCGTACCGGCCAGCATCAATAAAAGCAGTAACATTCTCATACCTCTAAGTTATTAATATCAGTTTACAACTCATACAATTACAATATATCAGGGTTTTGTTATCTTTGCAGCTCCAATTTTTAACCTCTAAAAAGTAAGGAAGGTACACCATGCCAGTGTTACACAACCGCATCTCCAACGAGGAACTGAAGCAACGTATGTTGGCCGAAACCGAGCCACGTACCACAGTTTCCTTCTACAAGTATTTCAGTATTGCTGAGCCTCAGGCCTTTCGCGATGAATTGTATAAGAAATTTTATGCGCTCAATGTATTTGGCCGGATATATATTGCGCATGAAGGCATTAATGCCCAGGTGAGCGTACCCGCGGGCAATTACGAAACCTTCCGCGATACCTTATATGCCTCCGCGCCCGCCCTGGATGGCATACGTATGAATATTGCCGTGGATGACGACGGCAAATCGTTCTGGGTATTGAAAATAAAAGTACGCGAGAAGATTGTAGCCGATGGTATTGATGATCCTACATTCAACCCCGCACACACAGGCCAATACCTTAAGGCAAAAGAATTCAACGAACTGGCCGATAAGGATGACACCATCATTGTAGACATGCGCAACCACTATGAATATGAAGTGGGGCATTTTCAGAATGCTATCGAAGTTCCTTCCGATACCTTTCGCAACCAGTTGCCAATGGCAGTTGATATGCTAAAAGATAAGAAGGATAAGAACATTGTAATGTATTGCACCGGGGGTATACGCTGCGAAAAAGCCAGTGCTTATTTATTGCACAACGGCTTCAAAAATGTTTTCCATGTAGAAGGTGGCATTATTGAATACACACGCAGAGCCAAAGAGCAAAACCTGCCGCTAAAATTCATTGGTAAAAACTTCGTGTTCGATGGGCGCCTTGGTGAACGTATAACAGAAGATGTAATAGCCCAATGCCATACCTGTGGCCAGCCTTGCGATACCCATACCAACTGCCTGAACGATGGTTGCCATCTGTTATTTATACAGTGCGAAGAATGCGCCCAAAAGCTGGAAGGTTGCTGCAGTGAAACATGCAGAGAAGAAAAGAACCTGCCGCCCGATGAACAGCGTGCACGCCGAGCCGGACGTGAGAATGGTATCATGGTATTCAACAAATCGAAAGACCACCCACTGCGCAAGCACCGCGACCAGTGGAAGATAGAGCGGGAAGCTGACAAATAAATTACAAATGCAGGTTGTGAAATAGCTCAAGTACTGCTTCTTAGTAGTAAACATACTACTATGCAAACACAAGCCATTCTTCAAGCCAGCTATCTCGACATCGTTTTCGATAACCGTAACAAACAATATGGCAGCTACGAGCTGCGCACGCATTACCAGCGCCGTATGACCACTGCCATCATGGGTGTTATAGCCGCATGTTGCCTGTTTGCAGCTTCAACACTCATAAAAAAACAAGCGCATGCTACTGCTGATCCCGTCGTTTACCGCGAAATAGAAATAACGCGCATAGAGCCACCAACCATCAAACCACCCATTGTAACGCCGCCACCAGCGGCCGAACTACCTAAAACTCATACTGCTAAACTTACACCTCCTGTAATAAAGCCGGATGAACTAGTAAAACCAGAAGATTTGGCTGCCGATAAAAAACAACTGGAGAACGCAGTTTCGGGCAACGATACTAAGCTGGGTTTTACAGATGGAGCTATTGATGGCACACTTAAAGACCTGAAGACAAAACCCGGCGTAGTAACACCGCCTGCCGAAACAAAGCCACTGATATTTGTAGAGCAAATGCCGGAGTTTATTGGTGATATGAATGAGTACTTGAGCAAATCGCTTAGCTACCCTGCCATGGCTCGCGAAAATAATGTGCAGGGAAAAGTAATGGTACAGTTTGTAGTGAACGAAGACGGCAGTGTGAGCAATGCAAAAGTATTGCGTGGTATAGGCAGTGGTTGCGATGCGGAAGCACTGCGCGTAGTAAACAGCATGCCCAAATGGAAGCCCGGAAAGCAAAACGGCAAGGCTGTAAAAGTTTACTACACCTTGCCGATCAGATTTGTACTTAATTAGTTTTGTCAGTTCATCATTCGCGATAGCTTTTCTTCATTTAATATCACTATGCTGCCCTCGCGTATATCAATAAGCTTTTCATCTTTAAAATCGCTGAGCGTACGTATCACACTTTCTTTTGCAGTACCGGTTATGTTAGCAAGGTTTTCACGGCCAATTTTTATCGATGATGTTTCCACATTATCCTTCTTATACTTCTTGTACAGGGTTATGAGTGCATTTGCCACTTTTTTGCGTAGTGAGCTGTAGGCCAGTTCAAGCAGCTGTTTCTCGCGCTCGGTTACATTGTTTGCCAAAAGCTGCACAAATTTTTGCAATACATCACGGTTGTTATTCAGCATACCTTTAAAGTTGGCAACAGGTATCAAGGCTAGTTCCGTATCCTCCATAGCTTCCGCAGTCTCTTTATACACATCTTCCTCTATTATTGCATTATAGCCAATAAACTCACCATCGGTACTAATGTTTATTACCAGTTCTTTACCATCTTCATTGGTTTTATACAGCTTTACCTTGCCGCTTTTTACATAGTACAGGTAAACAGGCAGTGCATCTTCGGTGTATATCAATTGTTTCTTCTTGTAATTACGCGTATTATCCTGAAACTGTGTAAGTATATCCTCCCCCCTCATAGTCTGCATCAGGTCTTTCATCCCTTCAATACCTGTCTTCACATTATGTTTCAACCTTTCATTTTTCTTCAGCCTGCTTTCTATAGCGTTAACCAGTTCATCGCCGCTTACCAATGGTTTTGTTATATAGTCGTCTGCACCAAGGTCCATTCCTTTTCTTACATCCATTCTGTCGGCAAGGGCAGTCATAAAAATAAATGGTATGCCCTGCGTTTCGGGCTTTTTGTGCAATTCGCCTATTACGGCATATCCATCCATTCCCGGCATCATAATATCACACACTATCAGGTCGGGCTTCTCCTCTATAGCTTTTTTTATTCCGTCTGCTCCGCCTTCTGCTATCACCGTTTTGTAACCGGCGTCAACTAATACTTCCTCCATCACCAGTCTTACGTCAGCATTATCTTCAATTAATAATATAGTCTTCATAACATCTCTCTTTATGTAGTGGATAATCTTGTAGTCTGATACGTAAATATAACAATGAATACAGCACTCATACAACCATTGCATCACAGTGTTTTTCACCATTTGCATAATGAGTTAAATAATAATGAGTTCAGTTGCTGTTTTTTTATCTGGTATAAACATCTTTCATTATTTGTGCCTAGTGCGTTACAGTGTTTTTCATTAGGTTTACACCCTCAATTAAAAAACATGCAGCAATCTGTATTCGATCACATGCAGCAAATGGGCCATGAACAGCTTGTTTTCTGTCATGATCCCCATTCAGGCTTGAATGCCATCATCGCTATCCATAATACTACATTAGGCCCTGCGCTTGGTGGTACCCGCTTATGGAACTATAATACACACGAAGAGGCAATTATCGATTCGCTACGCCTGAGCCGTGGTATGACCTACAAAGCTGCCATCAGCGGCTTAAACCTGGGTGGTGGCAAGGCAGTGATCATTGGCGACGCAGCAAAAGTAAAATCGGAAGGCTTGTGGCGCCGTTATGGAAAATTTGTAAACAGCCTGAATGGCAAATACATTACTGCCGAAGATGTGAACACTTCGGCGCGCGATATGGAATACATTTCGCTGGAAACTGATTTTGTAACAGGGGTACCTGAATATATGGGTGGCAGTGGCGATCCTTCACCCTTCACTGCCTATGGCGTATTTATGGGTATGAAGGCTTCTGCTAAAAAAGCCTGGGGCAGCGACAGCCTGAGCGGCAAAAAAGTATTGGTACAAGGCGTAGGTCACGTAGGCCAGTACCTGGTAGGCCACCTGATAGAAGATGGCGCTAAGGTATATATATCAGACATTAACCAGGAAAAGATCAAACAAACGGTTGATAAATTCCGTTCGGTTGAAGTGATCAATAACGACGATATCTTCAGCAAAGAGTTTGACATATATGCACCATGTGCCCTGGGTGCTACTGTAAATACCGAAAGCATCAATAAAATGAAATGCCCGGTAATAGCAGGTGCTGCCAACAACCAGCTGGCCGATGAAAATATACACGGCCCTATGCTGATAGAAAAAGGTATACTTTATGCGCCCGATTTCCTGATAAACGCAGGCGGACTGATAAACGTGGCAGCAGAACTGGATGGCTACAACCGCGAGCGTGTTATGGGCAATGTAAACAAGATATACGACCGCACTTTAGAGATATACAATGTCTCTGAAACGGAAAAAATACACACACAGGCTGCTGCTATGAAGCTGGCCGAAAAACGCCTGAGCGATATAGCAAATGTAAAAGCCAGGTTGTAAAAGGATTAAGCTAATTGATCAAAGCCCTGTATATATGCAGGGCTTTGTTGTATATTGCATAGCGTAATTTCGCTAGTGTGAGGGTAAAGCCAATACTACGTCCATTGGCAGCACTTCGCCATACAGGTAACTATCCAGTTTCCTGAAACCATAAGTCGTCCCATCTGCCGATAAGGTGATCACCAAAATATCGAAATGCGATGCTTTATAAAAGTTGAGCGAACGGGCAGCATCGTTATAATGTGCATAGAACCATGCAAAAATATAACGGTTAAGGTGCTCATAGGGTACCACTGCTACGTCGCGTATCTTGCCCCATTCAGCATGGCCGTAATCCGTTCCTATTAAATGCCTGTGGGCATCTCGTTTGGCTTTTGCCCTGGCCTGCGTGTACGCAGCCGAAAAATCTACTACCATTGCTGAACACTTTAAAGATGAATGAATATCCCAATTCATTGGCCGCGACAAGTAGCGCTTCAAGAAAGTGTGGACGAGCCTCGCTTAAGTAAAACAGTAGATATCGATGAATTTTAGAAGAGTACTGCAGTCGCTGGTTGCAGTTTCAATTGCTTTGGTAAAGGTAGACATTAATTTTTGATATTTATGTTAATAAAGGATCTAATTCGTTGGTGTAAACCCAATTGCTTTAAAATACAGCCTTCATGCCTTATTAAATAATTGTTAGCAACAGTTGTGCACACATGGTTAAGGCAATAAAATTTAGTTTATAAATACAAATAAATAAACTATTTTTGCCATAGTAAATCAGAAATTATTTCTGCTCTTTGACATAACACTTATCTCTATTTATTGTTAATTTTTGCTATCAACCAAATGCAGCAATACTACATCATTTACAAGCCACAATGCAGTACAGGCGGCCGCTTCAGCAATTCTGCCCCAAAGAAAAATTTTATTTTTTCTGTAAAAACTTAGCAAAACTTAACAACAGATATAAAATAAAATAAATTAAAAATGCCCGAATTGCTTCGGGCAATCAATAAGCTCTTTGATTATTAGCCTTGCATAGCGGTTTTAAACTCGCTGGTAAAGTGGAACTCTATTTTTGGGTTGTTTTGTCTTTCCGTATTCAGGAACCACTCGCTTTGTGCCAGGT
>JAEZIL010000228.1 GCA_023436685.1 Bacteroidota bacterium
GTGTAAAGTATTGCAAGTTATTGAAACTGGCCAGGAGGGAGGTGCGGGTAATCTGGTGATCTGTGAAATGTTGTGTATGCATATAGACGACCATATTCTTAATGAAAATGGTAAGATAGACCCCCATAAAATAGACCTGGTAGCACGTATGGGAGCAGATTATTACTGTCGCGCATCGGGTAGTGCTGTTTTTGAAGTGGCGAAGCCTAACCAACAGCTTGGAATTGGTGTAGATGCTTTACCCCAGCAGGTACGCAGTAGTAAAATACTTACAGGGAATAATCTTGGTATATTGGGCAATAGTTCTTCCATACCCGTTGTGTCTAAAGTTTTGTACGACGACAGGTTGCTACAAATACTACGTGATTTTGAAGAAAATGAAGATCAGCGCAAAAATGCCTTGCATAGCTACGCTAAAGAACTACTAGAGATAAATGATGTTGAGAAAGCCTGGCAGGTATTACTTGCGGGCTAAATTTCGTTAACGATTGGTTAACCAATTGTAAATGGGCAGTTAATGCGCCCCTTATATTTTGCAAACGCTTGTAAGTGTGCAATCTTTACACTGATAGCACAACAATATTATTCGAGATTGTTGATTGCTATCCTATAATATCGCTCTCTCTTATCCCTTATATGTGAGAAGGGCCCTTTTCAGGGCCCTTTATTTATTAAGCTACGTATCAATTTTATTTTTTGGTATTACTTTCTTATCCTCAACACCCATTAGAAGGGCCCAAGGTTTGAGTGTATCAACATTTTCAAATATTATTTTGAGCATAGCACTAATGGGTATTGATAAGAACATACCTGCAATTCCCCAAAGTATCCCACCCATTAACACGGCTATTATAGTGATGAGTGCATTCATTTTTACCTTGTTACCTACTACCCGTGGTAGTAAAACATTTGCATCTAAAACATGAATAATAAATAGCAATGCTACCGCTTGCAAAGCCAGAGCCAGGCTGCCGTGCATAAGGGTTACTAATAGTACCAGGATGCACGCAACTATAAAGCCCAAATAAGGTATAAAGTTGAGGGCCGCACATATAAGCCCTAAGAGAATGGCATACTTTACCTGCAGCAGCATGAATGTTACGCAATATGCAATAGCCACTACAACAAATTCTATTAACAAGCCTATAATGTAGTTGTTAGCAATGCCACGGGTTTCGTTAATAATACCCCGTACTTTTTCACTACTCTCAGTAGGGAACACACCTATCATGAAATTGACCAGCAGTTTACGATGGTGCAAAATGAAATAGCTAAAAATGAAAACGATTACCACCCAGAATAGAATTTCACTTATTTGAAGGAAAAGTTGGCCAACATACCCTGCTGCGCCAGAAACAATATTATCAGCAGCCTGGTTCATATACTCAACCTGAACACTACTATCAATTTTGTATTTTGTAGTAAGCCAATTCTGAAATTCGACTAGCATTGATGAAACCCGCTGCTGCAACGCGGGTATATCTTGCGAAAAAAGCAGTATTTGATAAGACAGTATATATAAAAATATACTCAAGGCTATAACAAATAGAAATATACTTAAGAAGGATGCTGTGCCCCTTCCTAATCTCCATTTTATCTCAAACCAACGGGAGAGTGGATATAGTAATAGTGAAACCTGTATAGCAAAGAAAAGGGGTATCAAAACGCTTTGTGCTACATACAGGAGAAATATTATTAACACAATGGCAAGTAAAACCAAGGCCAGGCGAGCATAAAAAGGAAATCTAACTTCCATATATATAATGTGTATTACCCCTAAATAATAGAATTATGCCAATATGTGACTATTTGTGGATTAATTAATTTGTTAAGGCTAGTAGTTTTTTATTATTTGCATGAGAGAAGTATGAAAAAGCTGAAACTTCGTTATCAGAAAGAGTTGGTTGAGGCCGGATGCGATGAAGCGGGCAGGGGATGTTTAGCTGGCCCTGTGTTCGCTGCTGCGGTAATACTTCCTAACAGGTTTTCACATCCATTTCTAAATGATAGCAAGCAGCTCTCAGAAGAAGAGCGGAATGAACTAAGGCCTATAATTGAAAAGAAAGCTATAGCCTGGGCTGTAGCTATGGTAGACCATGAGGAAATTGACCGGATAAATATTTTAAAGGCTTCGTTCAAGGCAATGCACCTTGCCATAGATCAGTTGTGTACAAAACCCGGGTTATTACTGATAGATGGGAATAGATTCACACCCTATTTTGGTATTATACATCAATGCATCATTCAGGGAGATGCTAAATATGCTTCTATTGCAGCAGCAAGTGTGTTAGCTAAAACCCACCGCGATGAATATATGCAATCACTTCATTTGCAACATCCGCAATATGGCTGGGAACAGAATAAGGGTTATGGTACACCTTATCATCGCAGGCAGTTGAAGGAATACGGATTATCTCCATACCATCGTAAAACTTTCAGATGGAATAAAGCAGAAGAGCAAGAAGTATGTGATGAAATGGAAGAGCTTATGCAGCCGGAAATGTCAATTCAAAAATTGAACCTGTAGGTTTATTATCTTTTATTGAGATCTTACCATTATGCTGTTGCATAATTTTAGAAGTGAGATATAGGCCAAGCCCCGTGCCTTTGCTACTACGGGTTTCTTCATTGCCAATGCGATAAAATTTATTGAATATTTTACGCTTCTCACTATCGGGG
>JAEZIL010000252.1 GCA_023436685.1 Bacteroidota bacterium
AGGCTGCGCTGCACCCAACCCTATGGTGGGAGCTGTATTGGTATATAAGGATCGCGTAATAGGTGAGGGATGGCATGAAGAATACGGTAAGGGACATGCAGAAGTTAATTGCTTTGAAAGTGTAGGAGAAGCAGATAGATATTTGATACCGCAGAGCACCATGTATGTGAGCCTGGAACCTTGCGCGCACCATGGTAAAACACCGCCATGTGCCAACCGTATAGTTGCCGAAGGTGTGAAAAAAGTGGTGGTATGCAATGTTGATCCCTTTGCAAAAGTGAGCGGCAGAGGAATAGAGATATTAAAAGAGAATAATGTAGAAGTAGTAACCTGTGTGCTGAATGCAGAAGGACTTTGGGTGAACCGAAGATTCTATTGCTTTCACCAGCAAGCGCGGCCGTATATTATTTTGAAATGGGCACAAACCTCGAATGGTTTTTTTGCACCACTGAACAGAACGCGTTACCAGCTAAGCAATGAGCACAGTAAACAACTGCTGCATAAGGGGCGTACTGAAGAGCAGGCAATAATGGGTGGTCATAATACCGCACTGAATGATGACCCGCATTTAACGGCCAGGGAATGGAAAGGTAAACAGCCCTTGCGTATTGTACTGGATGAACATCTTGATCTGCCGACATCGCTGAATGTATTTAATGATGAAGCTGCGACATGGATAATCAATAATAAGGAAGAAAAGAACATCAATAATATCAGCTATGTTCAATTGAATTTTAGCGAAGACATACTACCGCAGTTAATGAAACGACTTTATGAGGCCAACATTACCTCGCTGATAGTAGAAGGTGGGGTGCATTTGCTGGAAAGTTTTATTGCCAATGGTTTATGGGATGAAGCAAGAATATTTACAGCAGATGTGTCAATGGAAAATGGCTTGAAGGCGCCTTTGCTAACCAATGTGCAAAAAGCATTTGATGCAGATATAGCTGGTGATGAGTTGAGTGTATATACCCGGAATAAAACACCATATCCTTACGTCAAAGGCATGGAATTATAATAGCCAGCTCTATGTTGTACCTGTTAGCCAGCATTTTACTCAACGTTGTACTATTTGTTGTTTTTAAGTTATTCCCAAGGTTTAAAATAGATTCGTTGCAGGCAATAGTGGCTAACTACTGTACCTGCGTTGTAGTTGGTAGTATGGTGCATGGAAGCTTTCCTGTAAGTGCAGAGAGTATTAATTATGATTGGCTGCCCTGGAGTTTGCTGATGGGTGGCATGTTCATTTCTATATTTAATCTTATAGCGTATACTACTATAAAAGATGGAATTACCACTGCTACTGTAGCTAATAAACTATCATTAGTTATACCTGTAATGTTTTCGTTGTTTCTTTATAACGAGCAATTAACGGTAATAAAAATAGCAGGAATATTGCTTGCTTTCCCCGCGGTATATTTTAGTACACGTGTTAAAGAAGATGGTAAAAGAAACCAAAGCCTCTTGCTTCCGGCCCTGCTTTTTTTGGGTAGCGGCTTGCTGGATACGTTGATAAAATATGTGGAGCATACGCATTTGCAAGATGCCAGCCAATTAGTGCCTTTTACTATACATACTTTTTTAACAGCCGGTATTATAGGTGTTATCATTGTAGCAATACTAGCTGTGCAAGGCCAAAGAAAAATACAGGCCAGGAATATTGCAGCAGGTATATTATTAGGTATCCCTAATTACTTTTCTATATACTATCTGGTAAGGTTTCTTAATACCGATGTCATGCAAAGCTCTGCGGCTATCCCTGTGAATAACATTGGTATAGTCCTGGCATCGGCACTGTGTGGCATATTTGCTTTTAAAGAAAATACATCAGCAACGCGTATAATAGGATTAATTTTGTCGCTGGGAGCAATATTGCTGATAGCCTTTGGTGATTAGTATGGATCAAGACAAGTTTAGGACAATAGAGAGTAGTACCACTTCTGAATTCAAAGACAGGGGTAGTAAATTTTTTGCATTTGCATACCCGATAGAAAGTCCGCAAGATGTAAAAGAAAGATTGCAAGTACTTAAGAAAGCCCACCCCAAAGCTGTGCATTTTTGCTATGCATACAGGATAGGGACTGATGGACTGCAATTCAGAGCGAATGATGATGGAGAGCCATCGGGTAGTGCTGGTAAGCCTATTTTAGGGCAGATAGATAGCCTGAGCTTCACTAACGTGCTGGTAGTAGTAGTGAGATATTTTGGAGGTACTTTACTTGGTGTGCCAGGCTTAATAAATGCGTATAAAACAGCCACTGCCGATGCTTTGCAGCAGGCCGTTGTTGTAGAAAAATGGATAGAAGATACAGTATCGATAGAGTTTGACTACCCTGTGATGAGCGAGGTGCTCTACCTGCTAAAGCAAAGTGAGGCAACCATACACCAGCAAGAGCTGCAATTGTTTTGCAACATAGTGGCTGGTATACCCCGCAAACATATCAACGACTATGTAAGCAGACTTTCGGAAATTCGTGGTGTAAAAGTTGAGCGAGTAAAAAGTTAGCAGTTGTTACCGGCAGCGAAAAATACATTGTTGATAAAGCAGGAAGCGGAAAGGCTAGGCTTTATGAATTGCGGCATAGCTAAAGCCGTGCAGCTGGATGATGATGCCCGTAGGTTGGAGCAGTGGCTACACAAAGGCTACCAAGGCACTATGCAGTATATGGAACGCTATTTCGATCTGCGTATAGACCCCACTAAGCTGGTTCCCGGTGCCAAGTCAATCATTACACTATTACTCAACTACTATCCGTCGCAACAACAAAACAGTAATGCACCGCATGTTGCCAAGTATGCCTGGGGTATCGATTATCATTATGTTATCCGCGATAAACTAAATCAATTACTTGCCTTTATAAAGCAACAAATTGGAGACGTAGATGGCAGAGGGTTTGTTGATAGTGCACCGGTGCTGGAGCGTAGCTGGGCCGTACGTAGTGGCCTTGGTTGGATAGGGAAGAATGGTAATGTGCTGAACAAGCAAACTGGTTCCTTCTTTTTCCTAGCTACGCTCATAACAGATCTGGACCTTATTGCGGATGCACCCTTTGTTACAGACCATTGCGGCAATTGCACCAGGTGTATTGATGCCTGTCCTACACAAGCAATTGTGTCGCCAACGGAAATAGATGGCAGTAAATGCATTTCATACTTAACTATAGAGCTAAAAGAAGAACTGATACCAAATGAACTGGCTGAAAAGATGAATGGCTGGATGTTTGGTTGCGATATATGCCAGGACGTATGCCCATGGAACCGCTTTTCGAAACCTAACAGTGAAACCGCTTTTCAGCCAATACCCGAAGTACTCAACTTATCACTGGCAGAGTGGGAAATGATGAGCGAAGATGCATTCAGGAAAATATTCAAATCATCACCCATCAGCAGGCCTAAATTCAAAGGCATACAGCGCAATATAAAAGCTGTGAAAATAAAATAGCTATTGGTTCTTACCACCCAGCATGGGCACGAAGCTGAAGTCGCCAAGTGTTTCTTCGTGTATATTACCTTCTTTATCTTTTGTTATCCGCATCATCTTTTGTCCCGTATCATCACCCACAGGTACTACCATAATACCGCCGGGTTTTAACTGGGCAACTAATTTTGGAGGAATAAAAGGAGCTGCTGCGGTTATAATTATTTTATCGAAAGGAGCATAGGATGGTAAACCTTCATAACCGTCGCCATAAAAACGTTTAATGTTGGGGTATTTTTTCAGAAAGAAGAATCCGCCAACAAAATCGTACAGGGCTTTCTGCCTTTCTATACTGTATACCATATGGCAAAGCTCAGCCAAAACACATGCCTGGTAGGCACTGCCTGTACCTATCTCTAACACCTTGTCAAATTTCTTAAGCTCTAAAAGCTGGGTTTGAAAAGCGACTGTATAGGGTTGCGATATAGTTTGATTGGCTACAATAGGGAATGCACGGTCTTCGTAAGCAATACGCTCAAACGCGGGATCGAGAAAGAAATGGCGTGGGATGTTTTCAATTGCAGCAAGTACGCGCTCATCTTTTATTCCTTTTTCCCGGAGCAATTGTACCAATTGCTTTCTTAATCCTTTATGCAGGTAACTATCTTCTTTCGGCTTGCTGTGCAGCATATTGCAAAGTTACTGCAGCTGGCAATGAAATAAAAGTTGGAAGAATAGCAAACACAACAGTATATATAACTGATATTACTTAAAATTCATAACCAGCCCCAGGCCAGCTGCGCCGGGCATTAATACCGGTTGTACACGCATAGATATATCGCGCGATATATCGAAGTTGCGTAAATGGGCAGAAGCTACGGCATCTAAAATTTGTATGGTATACCCTAAGGCTCCCAGTAGCACAGTCATATCAAGGTATTGCTTGCTTTGATCCTGAAGTTGTTTCAGGTTGTCATTTGTATAGTTCGGGAAGGTTACCGGCGTGGCGGGATCTAAATCAATGCGCGCTACGTACGCCTTTCGCCATTTACGGTAGTCATTAAGGTTGTCAACAAAGAAATACGTAGTGGCACCAATTATTGCGAATGCTATAGGCACCTTCCAATACTGCCTGTTATATATCTGGCCTAAGCCCGGCAAAATAGCTGAGTATAAACCTGCTTTTTTAGGGTTGGGTTCAAAAATATAAGGTTTAAACCGAACGCTAATAGTATCTGTAACAGGTATTGTATCTATTGCCAGGGTAACATTCACCACACTGTCATATTTCCTTATGCTATCGGCATTTGCACGTGCAGCTTCTGGTATTACCTGGTTGAGGCTGGTATCGGGAACTGCTTGCGCAAAGCATACACATTGGCCTATGAGCATAGTGAGCACCCAAAGTAACAGGCAGCGATATTTATTGATCAGGTACAAGCAGCTTTTTTTGCATGGCAAAGGTAATGTATGAGTGCCAACAAAAAATGGTGATGCAATAGCATCACCATTTTATATCATTTACAGCCTGATTATTTCATACCTGTTCCCAGATTTACCTTCATGTGCTGTTTAGCAAGGTCGTTTACAATATTTACAGTTTCGGATAAATAAATATCTTTTTGAAGGTTTTTTAACCAGTCTTTATTTTTAGTGATATTTAATGTATCCATATTGATTTTCTGCATATCTTCTTTAGGATTGGTAATGGTAAGCAACGTGGCCTTTTTTTCAAGCTCTTCCATCTTTTTTGTAGTGGCATTAGCTTCTTCCAGTTTTTTGCGGTAGGCGGCTTCGCTTAAGGCATATTTATTATCTTCTTCCTGAGCCTTGATACGCTGCGCACTCTCTTTTATCAATTGAAAGGTAGGATTGCTATTGACGCGCGACTTGCTTTTTGCAGCAAGATCGTTCACATTTACAGGATTGGGGATTTTGGCATAGTTTGCTGCTGGAATTTCATCCCATTTAAGAGCTGCCTTGTCGCGGCGC
>JAEZIL010000281.1 GCA_023436685.1 Bacteroidota bacterium
GCCTGGAAGGGTACTATAAAACCATGGATAATGTGATAGAGTATAAGGAAGGTGCCAGCTTTTTGAATACTAATAGCAATTGGGAAGATAAAGTTGAAATAGGAAATGGTAAAAGTTATGGCGGTGAACTATTCATACAGAAGAAAAAGGGAAAATTTACCGGGATGTTCGGTTATACATTATCGTGGTCTAAACGCCAGTTCGATAACCTGAATGGTGGTGAGGAATTTCCTTACCGCTACGATCGCCGGCATGATATAAAAATAGCTGGTGTATATCAGGTAGCGAAGAATATTGAAGCAAGTGCAGAGTGGGTATATGGCACGGGCAATGCTATTACAATGCCTATAGGTATATACCGCACACAAGAAGGAGGAGAAATAGAAGTGTATGGAAAGCGAAACGGTTATCGTATGCCTGCCTATCATCGTGGTGATGTGAGTGTCAAATTCATAAAGAAAAAACCTAAATGGGAGCGTGCCTGGGTGTTGAGCGTATATAACGTTTATAACCGGCAGAATGCATTTTATATAGGTAGGCAAATAGACAAGCGTGGGGCCAATGAGTTTAAACAATACAGCCTATTCCCAATTATTCCATCTATCAGTTACCAGTTTAAATTTTAAGTACGAAGATGAAGAAATATATTTTTTTGCTTTTGTTACCATTAATAATGGCTTGCGAAAAGACTGTAACGGTAAAATTGCCTGACTATGAAGAGAAACTGTTCTTTTTTAGTGATGTTGAACAGCATAATAATTTTTTTGCCTACGTAAGACGTAGCGAGAAAATAGCTAAATACAACAATTTGCACGACCTGAGCGTAAAAAATGCAACCATACAGTTATACCTGAATAATGAGTATGTGGGTAATGTATTTTATGCCGATAGCCTGGAGCGCTACGCACTACAAAAAGTTATAAGGCCAAAAGATAAGATACGTGTGGTTATTACATCGCCTGGTTATCCTGAAGCATCGGCAGAGGCAGTCATGCCTTCTGAAGTTCCTATTGAAACACTTGTTTTAAACAAAAACGTGCGGGTAGATAAGTCGGGCAACTCTATAAGTGAGGTGAAAGTAACATTTACCGACCCGGGTGAACCGGGCGACTATTACATGATAGATATAACCAGTCCATACAGCATGTTTTTGCCTGATACGCTAGGGCAAGTTTATGCCAATGACTGGATATGTATAAAGGCTAATGACCCTTCAATAGATGAGGTTACGTCTAACGACCCGCTCTCTACGGACGAAAATACTTGTTTGCCTGCAAAGGGAATATTAATTAATGACGTGCTGTTCAATGGTAAAACTAAAGAGCTGGTTCTGTCGGCTTACGATTACTATTTCGAACCATATATAGATTCTATTAGCGGTAGTACTAATTATCCCCAAATAAAGCTAAAGCATATCTCGCCTGAATACTATAGGTATATTAAAACAACCAAGAATGCTTATGATAGCAGCGGTAATCCATTTGCAGAGCCCGTAAATGTGATCAGTAATATTAAAAATGGCTATGGTGTATTAGCCCCCGTAAGTGTAAGTATTAAAGAAATAATAAAGCCGTAATTCTACTCAAAGGCTTTTGTAGAATATTTTTCTACTTTAGCTTTTATGGAGCATATTTCGGTTTCCAATAAAAAAGTACATAGGGCATGGGCCATGTATGATTGGGCAAATTCTGCCTATAATCTTGTTATAACATCTACAATTTTCCCCGCATATTACGATGCCATAACATCTGTAAAGGAAAATGGACAAATAGTAAACGATAAAGTTCGTTTTTTTGGTGCCACTTTTACTAATAGTGTGCTTTTCGATTATGCATTAGCTGCAGCTTATCTGGTCATTGCCTTACTGTCACCCATACTTTCTTCTATTGCCGATTACCGCGGTAATAAAAAACGTTTCATGCAGATGTTCTGCTACATAGGGTCAATTGCCTGTTGTGGATTGTATTTCTTTAAAAGCAGTACATTGGAACTAGGTATTATTCTATTTGCAATAGCGGCTATTGGTTATTGTGGCAGCCTTGTTTTTTATAATGCTTTTCTACCCGAAATAGCACGGGACAATGAGCGCGACAGGCTTAGTGCTAAAGGCTTCTCATATGGTTATATTGGTAGTGTATTGTTGCAAATTGTATGTTTTGTATTTGTGCTAGCACCAGGATTGTTCGGTATCACTGATGAGAGCTTTCCACCACGGTTATCCTTTCTTTTGGTAGGTATATGGTGGTTGTTATTTGCTCAAATATCTTTCAGGGGTTTGCCTAAAGGCCAGCCCATACGAGATAGTTCCAATAGAAATGTGCTAACAGGTGGTTTCCACGAGTTGGCTAAAGTGTGGCAACAATTAAAAGGCTTGTCGGTATTGCGTACTTACCTGGGTGCCTTCTTTTTGTATAGTATGGGGGTACAAACTGTTATGTTGGCGGCTACATTATTTGGCAGTAAGGAAATGAAGTTGGAGACCACTCAACTAATTACTACCATTCTTATCATACAATTGGTGGCAATTGCAGGTGCCACACTTATGGCAAGGTTGTCAGAAAAGTTTGGCAACCTGAAAGTGTTATTCCTGGTGTTGTTTATATGGATAGGTGTTTGTATCAGTGCTTATTATATTACAACTGCTGTACAGTTTTACATAGTAGGAGGAGTAGTAGGGCTTGTTATGGGGGGCATACAGTCACTTAGCCGGTCAACATATGCCAAGCTAATGCCCGAAACTAAAGACACGGCATCATTTTTTAGTTTTTATGATGTTACAGAGAAGGTAGCCATTGTTATTGGTATGTTCTCCTTTGGTTATATTGAAGAAGCTACCGGTAGTATGCGTAATTCTATACTGGTATTAATAGTCTTCTTTGCCATTGGGGCAGCCATTTTGTACCTTGCTATAGTAAAGGCGAAAAATCAACATTTAAAAGCATCGGTAATTTAGTTATGAGGTTATATTCAATAAACGCAGGATATTTTAAGTTGGATGGTGGGGCTATGCATGGTGTAGTACCTAAAAGCATATGGAATAAGGTTAACCCATCGGACGAAAATAATATGTGTACATGGGCAATGCGCTGTTTACTTATAGAGCATGGTAACTATAAAATATTGGTAGATACTGGCATGGGTAACAAGCAAGATGAGAAATTCTTTAGTTATTACTATCCTGATCCCAACGTTACTTTAGAAAAATCTTTAGCTGAACATGGCTTTAAGCCTGAAGATATTACTGATGTTTTTCTTACACATTTACACTTTGACCATTGCGGTGGGGCTATAAAACGTGATGGAGACAAACTGGTACCTACATTTCCCAATGCTATATACTGGAGTAACGAAAAGCATTGGGAAGCGGCTGTAAACCCTAATGATCGCGAAAAAGCATCTTTTCTCAAAGAAAATATACTGCCATTAAAAGAAACAGGGCAACTACGTTTAATAGAAGGATCGGATGGTACTAACTGGATACAGAACATAGATATTCGGATAGTGAATGGCCATACAGATGCCATGATGTTACCCCAAATCAATTACAATGGTACTACGGTACTTTATTGTGCCGATTTATTGCCTAGCGCTGCACATATATCTATGCCTTGGGTTATGGCTTATGACATGCGTCCGCTTGATACATTAAAGGAGAAGCAGCAAATATTAACAGAGGCAGCAGATAGCAAGTATGTACTTTTTTTTGAGCACGATCCTAAGATAGAATGCTGTACTGTAAAATATGTAGATGGACGTATTCGTATGGACAGAAGTTTTACTATCAGCGAATTAGTTGATGAAAAAGAGGCTGACAATAAATGATTTGTTATACATGAATAAATGAGAAGAGTAATTTGGTTACTTTTTTTGTCATCATGACAATGACATGACAATTGCGCGCCTGATAAACCAAAAGGCGTGCTTAGCTTTGCAGCGTCATTTTAAATCAATTTCAATGAGAATTTCTGCCTCCTACAAGAGCCTGGCAATTATTGCCGGTCTATTTGCATGTACCAACACTTCTGCACAAGAGCATAACCACAATCATAATCATAGCAGTGGTGAGCATGCGCATATGCCAAGAACTGCAAAAATGATTGAGGGTACGCTACGCTATGAAGAGGAAAAACATTTCAAAAATATAAAACAACTAACCTGGGGGGGCGATAACGCTGAAGCTTATTTTGGACTGGATGGTAAAGCTATTGTTTTTCAACGTACCAACCCTAATGAAGGTGTAGAATGCGACCAGATTTACTATGGCAAACTACCCGCCAAAATGAGCGATAGTTTTACATTTACCAGGGTGAGTAATGGTAAGGGCCGTACTACTTGTGCCTATATAATGCCCGATGGCAAACATGTGGTATACGCTTCTACACATCTTGGTGGTAACGAATGCCCCCCTGTTCCTGATAGGAATGTGTTGAAAAAATATGTATGGCCGATATATGATAGCTACGATATTTTTGTTGCTGATCTAAAAGGTAATATTACTAAACAGCTAACCAATGTGCCTGGTTACGATGGTGAGGCTGTTGTATCTCCTAAAAAGGATAAGATCATATTCACTTCAATGCGCAACGGAGATCTCGATCTTTATACTATGGACCTGGATGGAGGGAATGTAAAGCAAATAACCACCGATCTGGGTTACGACGGTGGCGCATGGTTCTCGCCCGATGGTAAAAAAATAGTTTGGCGTGCATCTCGCCCTAAAAC
>JAEZIL010000052.1 GCA_023436685.1 Bacteroidota bacterium
GGCTAAAGCATTGACAGCAACTTGATTTTTTTCAAGCTCCTTATAGAAGTACGAATCTTTACCCTGGCCTAATATCTCTGCAAGGCAGTCTAATGGTGCTTCATCAGGATGGTAAGCAGGCACTGTAGGATATACAACGCGCAACATGGGTAGCTTTGCATAATTATCCTTCATGGTGACATATCTTTTTGATTCTATTTTTACTGCAGGTACTTTGGCGGCTGTTACCTCAGGGCCACGGGGTATTGAACCAAAATATTTATCTACAAGCGTTATTACATCACTAGTATTTACATCCCCACCTACTGTAAGCGTTGCATTATTGGGCCCATACCACCGCAAGAAGAAATTCTTGAGGTCATTTACATTTACACGATCCAGGTCTTCTACATATCCAATGGTTAGCCATGAATAAGGATGACCATATGGGTATAGGTTTTTCGCAGTTACTTCACTTACCAAACCGTATGGAACATTGTCATAGTTTTGACCACGTTCATTTTTTACGGTTGCGCGTTGTACTTCAAACTTTTGTTGTGTAACTGCATCCAGTAAGAACCCCATCCGGTCAGCTTCCAACCACAGCATTTTTTCTAATTGATTGCTGGGTACTGTTTCAAAGTAATTAGTACGGTCTCGGTTTGTTGTACCATTAAGTGTTCCACCAGCTTCGGTTATCAGTTTAAAATGTTGTTCGTCGGCAACATTATCAGAGCCCTGAAACATCATATGTTCGAAAAAATGCGCAAACCCAGATTTTCCTATTTCTTCCCTTGCTGAACCTACATGATAAGTAACATCTACATGTACTATGGGATCGGAATGGTCTTCATGTACAATCAGTGTAAGACCATTGGGAAGTATATATTTTTCATAAGGTATTACAAGCTCGCCATTCTGCTTTGATACTTTCTCTAATAATTTAGGCTGGGCAAATGCAGAAGTGCATGCAATTATACCACTTGCTAAAAGTGGTAAGAAAACTTTCTTCATAATTGGAAGTTTGAACCGTAAATATACCAGTTTAACTATAATTAGAAATGGCTGCCAATTGGCAGCCATTTAAGGTACATTAATATTTTCCTATTATTATCGACCAGTTGTCTGTGCCCGAATTGTTTTCGGTATCCGGATCAAACCGGGCATAGAATTTCCTCCCATTATAATCAAAATAGTCGAGCTGGTAAGTGTTCTTTACAATGTCTAAAGACCGGTCGGAATGAAAGAATGCGTTATATATTTTCAATAATTCGTCTACTTTCCCTCTTATACTTATTCTGTTGACGGTTGTACCGTACCTATTGGTTTTAATGCTATAAACAATTTTCAACTGTTGCCCTGCACTATTAATATAAGCAAAGCTTTTCTCAGATGATAGTGTACTATCACTGTTTTTCAGACTGTAGTTGTGAGCATTGGCCATTAAGGCACCGTTCATTTGAAATATACTGGTTATAGAAGAGTCTATATTTAAATAGCTTGGTGCATTAATAGTTGGAACCGATACTGATTGAGCAAAGGTAAGCACGGGTATAATTAACGCTATTGTAAGTGCTATTTTTTTCATTTTAATTTACAGCTGTTGAGATGGGCTGCAAATTAAGGATTGAATTTCTCTTTGTATACCAATTGGATGCCCGTTTGCAAATCAATAACAGGTTTCCAACCCATATTATTAATTTTTGAACAATCCATTAATTTGCGTGGCGTACCATCAGCTTTATTTGTGTCCCATATTATTTTACCACTGTATCCTGTGATTTTTTTTACGATATCTGCCAGTTCTGCAATACTTATGTCTGCCCCGGAGCCAATATTAATATGTCCAGGCTCATTGTAGCTTTCCATAAGAAATATGCAAGCCTTAGCTAAATCATCTACGTGCAAAAATTCACGTTTGGGTGTGCCGGTACCCCAGATGATAACCTCGGGCACATTGTTGATTTTTGCTTCGTGAAATTTGCGCAGCATTGCCGGCAGTACGTGAGAGTTTTGCAGATCGTAATTATCGTTAGGGCCGTACAAGTTTGTTGGCATTGCAGATATAAAGTTGCAGCCATATTGAGCACGGTAGGCATCGCACATTTTTATACCAGCTATTTTAGCAATAGCATATGGCTCATTGGTAGGCTCTAAAAGCCCTGTAAGTAAATACTCCTCTTTAAGCGGTTGGGGGGCTAGTTTGGGATATATACAGGATGAGCCTAGAAATAAGAGTTTTTCTACATTGTTCAAATAGGATTGATGAATAACATTGTTTTGAATCATCAGATTGTCGTACAGAAACTCTGCCCTATAAGTATTGTTAGCTAGAATGCCACCTACTTTAGCTGCTGCTAAGAAAACATATTCAGGCTTCTCTGTTGCAAAAAAAGCTTCAACCTGTTTTTGTTGACGTAGGTCTACTTCTTTTGAAGACCGCAGGATTAAATTGTTATATCCGTTGTCTCTAAGTGCCCGTGTAATTGCACTGCCAACCATGCCATTGTGACCGGCTACATATATTTTACTATCTCTTTGCATGTTATTATTCATACTGGGGAAGTATATCGAAACCTGCGTCTTTCAGTGTTTTTTCACGTTTAAAAGTCTCCAGGTCATACGTTACCATTTCATGAACCAGTTCCTGTAATGTATACATTGGCGTCCACCCTAATTTTTCTTTTGCTTTAGTAGCGTCCCCAATTAGTAGCTCAACTTCAGTAGGGCGAAAATAAACAGGGTCTATAAAAACTACTTCTTGTCCCACTTTAAGGTTATCGGCTTTAGATTCAGCAACTATTCCTTTTTCATCAACACCTTCACCCACAAAATCGATCTTAACACCTACAACATCAAAAGACATTTTTATAAAATCGCGTACGGTAGTAGTAATACCTGTAGCAATCACATAGTCTTCGGGTGTTTCCTGCTGCAGCATCAGCCACATAGCTTCTACATAATCCTTAGCATGGCCCCAGTCGCGTTGTGCGTTAAGATTACCTATATATAGTTTGTCTTGCAGGCCTAATGCCATTTGAGCAACGGCCCTCGTTATTTTTCTTGTTACAAAAGTTTCTCCCCTTAAAGGACTCTCGTGGTTGAATAGGATACCATTACATGCAAACATGCCATATGCTTCCCTGTAGTTTACCATTATCCAATATGCATATAGCTTTGCAACACCATAGGGCGACCGTGGATAGAATGGTGTTTTTTCCGATTGTGGCACTTCTTGTACTAAACCATACATTTCGGAAGTTGAAGCCTGATAGATGCGTGTCTTATGGGTCATATTCAATAACCGCACGGCTTCCAGTATGCGTAAAGTGCCTATGCCATCTGCATTAGCGGTGTATTCAGGGGTGTCAAAGCTTACTTTTACATGGCTCATGGCACCAAGATTGTATATTTCGTCAGGTTGTACATCTTGTATTATACGAATAAGGTTAGTACTGTCGGTAAGATCTCCGTAATGCAATATGAAACGGCGATTAGAAAAATGCGGATCTTCGTAAATGTGGTTTATCCTGTTAGTATTAAAGAGCGAGCTTTGCCTCTTAATACCATGAACAGTATATCCCTTATTTAATAGTAATTCTGCAAGATACGCACCGTCTTGACCTGTAATACCTGTAATTAGTGCAACTTTAGACATAATGGGATAAAAATACAGTTTTTCTAAACACGTAAAAACATTGATAATCAAATAGTGATTTTAATCACCCTTTCTTATTTTTAAAGGCAATTTACCGTGTTAATGATATGCAAAGCATAGCAAAAAATTGCTGAATTTGATAATTTCACCTAATCTTTGACACCTGATAAACATAAATACGTATGCAATACAAGTATGGCATTTTGTTACTTTTTATAGTGTTATTTGCCGCAGCATGTACTGTGCCTCAGCAAACTGTTTATTTTAAAGACAATAGAAAGACCGATACAAGTGTATTAATAACAGAAATACAGCCGTATAAGCAGAGCCTAATTCAGCCTGACGATATCTTAGCTATTAATATTTC
>JAEZIL010000070.1 GCA_023436685.1 Bacteroidota bacterium
CCGCTACCGATTGTACACGGCCAGCCGACAGGTTGTTGCGCATGCTCATTTTGCGCCATAGTATGGGCGATATTTCAAAACCAACCAACCTGTCCAGCACTCGCCTGGCCTGCTGGGCGTCCACCAGGTTCATATTTACCGTACGCGGATTTTTTACTGCCTTTTGTATGGCAGGTTTGGTTATCTCGTGAAAAACAATACGCTTGGTATTACCAGGGTCAAGGCCTAGTACTTCGCACAAATGCCAGGATATGGCTTCACCCTCACGGTCCTCATCCGTTGCCAGCCAAACTTCGTCCGACTTCTTAGCCAATGACTTTAACTCTTTGACTACCTTTTGTTTATCTTCCGATACTGTGTATTTAGGTTTATATCCGTTCTTAATATCTATACCCATATCCTCCTTCGCCAGGTCGCGGATGTGGCCATAACAAGACTTCACCTCAAAATCTTCGCCCAGTATCTTTTCTATCGTCTTTGCTTTAGCCGGCGACTCAACTATCAATAGGTTTTTTGCCATTCTGGTATTTCTGTTTCTATATATAATTAATAAGCCAAAAACTCATATCCGTCGTTTTTGGATGTGTGCAATAATAAAGTATTGTTTCCAAAAAAGAAAAATACCCCTATATATACCATATTTTCATTATTAATAATACATTTCATGCATGTATTATTCTATAAAATAGATAAAGGTTGCCTTAAATTTCATTCCCTCACGTAGCACTGTTATTTTTGCAATCCAAATCAAGCTATGCTTCCTGAATTTGATAATACTGATATCGCATTCCGCTATCGTAATAATAGTGAGTTAAAAAGGGCACAGTTCCTTTTTTCGTCCATGAGCTCACCCTTTTTAACAAAAACGGGTATGGCACTAACAAAGTGGGCTATAAACTGGAATTTACCGGTTAAGGGTATTATCAAAAGCACCATATTCATCCAGTTTTGCGGTGGTGAAACCATGGAAGAGGCTGCTGAAACCGCAGAGGTCTTAAATAAATATGGTGTTGGGGTAATTTTAGACTATGGCGTAGAAGGGGCAGAAGGAGAAGATGCATTTGATAAAGCTGTGCCTGAATTCATTAAAGCAATTACGTATGCAGCGTCGCAAAAGAATATTCCGTTCATCAGTATTAAAATAACCGGCTTTGCACGTTTCGCACTGCTGGAAAAGATACATGCCAAGGAATCACTGAGCGATGCTGAACAGCAAGAATGGGACAGGGTATTTGACCGTATAGACCGTATATGTGCTGCCGCCCGCGATGCAGGCACCATGGTGCTGGTAGATGCGGAGGAGAGCTGGATACAGCAGCCTGTAGATGACCTGACCGACGCTATGATGGAGCGCTACAATAAGCATAAGGTATATATATTCAATACCTTTCAAATGTACCGTCACGACCGCTACGACTTTTTAAAGGCCTCATTTGAGAAAGCTGTAAGCAAGGGATATCTGTTAGGTGCTAAGCTGGTGCGTGGTGCATATATGGAAAAGGAACGGAACAGGGCTGAAGAAAAAGGGTACCAATCGCCTATACAGCCAAGCAAGGAGGCTACTGATAAGGACTATGATGCAGGCGTATTATTTTGCCTGGAGCGCTTGGATAAGCTGGCAGTATTCATAGGTACGCACAACGAGCACAGCTGCCTTGAAGCTGCCCGATACATGGAAGCGCACAACATACCCGCTACGCATCCACGCGTGTATTTCTCGCAGCTATACGGTATGAGCGATAATATATCCTTTAATCTGGCTAATAGTGGATATCATGTGGCAAAATACCTTCCTTATGGGCCTGTAAAAGATGTGCTGCCTTACCTTATGCGCCGTGCGCAGGAAAATACCTCTGTAGCAGGGCAAACAGGCCGTGAGTTATCATTAATAAATAAAGAGATCAAGAGGAGAAAGTTATAATACTGCTATTGGGCTCTTAGCATATCCTCAATCTCATCGTCGATTGTGTCGAAACGGAAAGTCAGGAATTTGTTTTCTTCATTTAAATTAAAACTCATTGCCTTAACTCCCTTTCGTTCAAAATTTACCTTGAAAACTGTTACATTCTCAGGGTCTTTTTCAGCAATACCAAGATATTTGAACTCAATAATCCGGCCATATTCTTTATAAATCCTTTCCGGCCGGATCTTTGCCCAAAAACAATTGGCTGCATCGCTGAAGTTTGCAGTACAAATGCTATCAGTTTGTTGATTATTATAGTATTTGACAAAAGCCGCCATCGCTTTCTCATAGTCTTGTTTTGTTTGAGCTATTGTAATAAATGGCAGCAATAGCAAGGCTATCATCAGAAATTTCATATTGATATTTTATTCAAAATAAATATTGTCTGTGTAAAAAGAAAGCCACTCAATTGAGTGGCTTTCTTTTTACTGAATAACATAAACGTCTTCATTGTCTCGCTTCATCCGGTATTGTTCGCGGGCAAATTTTTCCAATGCTTTGGGGTCAGTTGTCATAGCTTTTTGTTCCAGTTCCATTCTGCTAATCTCACGGTTCAAGTAGCTAATATTACCCTTAATACCTTCCAGCTCCTGGTTGCGCTCACGCATTACCAGCCAATCATTCTGATCAAAATAGGTCATCCAGGCAAGGAACACCAGCCCTGTTATCAGGAACTTATTTGTTACTATCTGCAATACCTTTTTCATGATAAAAAATGATTACTTGCCAAATTTAAGCGCTTTTCCGGGATAATATGCATTGTTACCCAGCTCTTCTTCTATACGCAGCAATTGGTTGTATTTAGCCATACGGTCGCTACGGCTTGCAGAACCTGTTTTTATCTGGCCGCAGTTCAGGGCAACAGCAAGGTCAGCAATCGTGTAATCTTCCGTTTCTCCGCTACGATGGCTCATTATGGTATTGAAACGTGCATGTTGCGCCATAGTTACTGCATCAATGGTTTCCGATAGTGTGCCTATCTGGTTTACTTTTACCAGCAGGCCATTGCCTATATTTTCTTTAATACCGCGTTCCAGGCGTGTAACATTAGTAACAAACAGATCATCCCCTACCAGCTGTACTTTGCTACCCAATGCATCTGTTAACATTTTCCAGCCTTTCCAGTCGTCTTCCGCCATGCCATCTTCAATACTTACGATAGGATATTTCTTGCACCATTTCACCCAATATTCTACCAACTCTTCACTGCTCATTTTAGCTCCGCTCGATTTGTGGAAGATGTATTTTTTAGATTTCTCGTCATACAATTCACTGTTAGCAGCATCCATAGCTATGGCAACCTGGTCACCGGGTTTATAGCCTGCTTTCTCAATAGCTTTCAGTACGGTTTCGATAGCTTCTTCATTGCTTTGAATGTCGGGAGCAAAGCCACCTTCATCACCTACGTTGGTAGAATAGCCTTTATCTTTCAATACGCTTTTCAATGTATGGAATATCTCAACACCCCAACGCAAGCCCTCACTAAAACTAGGTGCGCCAATTGGCATTACCATAAACTCCTGGAAGTCGATCTTATTATCAGCATGTGCACCACCGTTCAGTATATTCATCATTGGCACAGGCAATGTTTTAGCATTAGCGCCACCTACATAACGGTATAACGATAAGCCCGTAGCTTTTGCCGCAGCCTTTGCAGCCGCCATGCTCACAGCCAGTATAGCATTAGCGCCCAGCTTGCCTTTATTGGTAGTGCCATCCATATCCAGCATTGCCTGGTCTATACCGCGTTGGTCGGTTACATCCCAGCCATACAATTCTTCAGCTATAGTGTCATTGACATTGCCTACTGCTTTCAGCACACCTTTGCCCATATAGGTTTTCTTAGCACCATCGCGCAGCTCTACTGCTTCGTGTTTGCCGGTGCTGGCACCCGATGGAACTGCAGCACGGCCCATATGGCCATCGCTGGTGTGTACATCTACTTCAACTGTAGGGTTGCCACGGCTATCCAATACCTGGCGGGCAACAATGTCTGTAATGAAACTCATATTTGATTAATTGATTTTTACGCGGCAAAGATAATTGTTGAATATGATATGTAAGGGTTAGCATAAAAGAAAAGCTGCCTCAATGGACAGCTTTAACTTATTAATTACAAAACTGATGGTTATTGCTTCGTCACTTTTATTATTTCATCATGGCTGCCATCTGTGTATTTCAACATGTAATTGCCTGCTGGTAATGCTGACATATCAATGTCGGTAGTATGATTAATGATAGGGGCATTTATCAATACTTTTCCTGTCACATCTGTAATAGTAGCTTTAGATGATTGGCTTAATTTACCTTTAATATCAACAGTAAGCGTATGGCTAACAGGGTTAGGGTAGGCAGCAATGGTAAACGGTAAATTGTTAACATCTACTACGCCTAAAGGGAAAGTTTTAAATGCAATAGTTGACCAAGGAGATGTAGAGATTATATCTACACTATTACAAGTATTGCGCACATGCACATAGTAAGTTACACCATCGTATAAGGCTGAAACAAGGAGCGATGTAGCTTTATATTCAGTGCCCACAGCAGGTGCTGTTGAAGATTTAGTAATGGCATACTCATATTTTGTAGCGCTGCGTACGGGTTCCCAATGTACTACTGCCTCTGTAGTATTTAAATAATCTAGTTTTAATTGAGGTGCTCTACATGGTATTGGTGTCTCAAAAGAGTCTAGCGACCAGCCAGACTGTTCGCCGGTACAGTTTGCACGAATATGTACATAGTATTTTGTGCCTTCTGCCAGGCCCGTAAGATTGTCTGTAGGATTAACAACATTAGTTGCTCCTGTAGATGCTGTAGGCTCAGCAGGCGATTGGTCTACAATATAGTCCCAGTTCAGGGCAGATGCTAAAGGATTCCAGCTAATAGTGGCAGATGTTGTAAATAAGTTGCTAACCTTGAAGCCTGAAGGAGTGCTGCAGGGTGGCAATGTTGTAAACATAGCATGTTCCCAAGGGGATTTATTGCCTGTTGTGCAAATACTGCGTACATGTATATAATAAGTGGTATTTGGCGAAAGGCTGTTAACAGGTATAGAAGTTACAGAAGTAGATGTAGGTGTTGTTGTCGGATTGCCCGGGGTTTGGTTTAGCACATATTCATAACCCGAAGTGCCCGATACCGGTGTCCAGTTAATAGTAGCTGTTGAAGAAAGCACGTTCGAAGCAAAGGTAGGTGCAGGGCCGGGGCATGGCGGGCCATCCACAAATTCCAGGGTCATAGTTTGTGCTGTATTTCCACACGTATTACCATTTACCGCCCCCCAGTTGGTACCACCAATACATGGACGTATGATGTAACCAGGATTTGGGCAATTGGCACCACTACATAGAGATGGAGGATCGATCCAGACTTCGGCTTGATAACGCGCACATACCGACCACACATGGCCATTGGTAGATGGAGAAATGTAGTCAGTCACATTTTTTATAGCTGTAGCCAGGTCATTTACAATAGTAGGGTCAGTACAGGTAATACCTGTAGGATCCAGGGTGCCTGACATGGTTACACTTGTGTAGCTACCTGGGTTTAGTGCCGACTGGAAAGTACTCCATTCAGCACATTTATTTGATGAACCAGAAAACGATTCTGAAAAGGTTACTGTTTGCGCATTGGTGTTAATGGCAAAAGATGTCATGATAAGTGATAGGAACGATAAATAGATTTTTCTCATGATTTGTATTAAAAAAGTGATGAAAATTTTTAATGCTAACCCTCAAGATATTAAAAAAATATTAAAACGAAAAGGTTCTTATAAAAAAAAGCCCCTTGAAATGGGGCTTTTTTTAGATGTATTAAAATCTATTGTTTCGTCACTTTTATTATCTCGTCATGGCTACCGTCTGTATATTTCAACATATAGTTGCCTCCTGGTAATGCCGACATATCAACATTTGTACTGTGATCGTTTATAGCATTTGTAATTAGGGTTTTACCCGTAATATCTAAAATTGAAATTTTTGAAGAGGCATTTAGCTTTCCTTTTATATCAATGGTTAGTACATCATTCACCGGGTTGGGAAATACCGTGATGGCAAAAGGCATATTGTTTACATTTTGCACATCTAACGGAAAGGTTTTAAATGATACAATAGACCATGGAGATGTGTCTAATATGCCTAAACTATTACAATGGTTGCGTACATGTACATAATAAGTAACACCATCGTTTAAAGCACTTACCAAAAGTGTGGTTTTATCGTAAACGGTGCCTACACTTGGAGGTGTTGCAGATTTTGTAATGGCATATTCATATTCAGTAGCGCTACGTACAGGATCCCAATAAACAACAGCCTGATCGGTATTGATATAATCCACTTTTAGTGTAGGTGCTACACACGGAACAGGGGTTTCAAATGAATCAAGGGTCCATTCTGATTGTGTAGTTGTAGTCAAAAAACCTGTACAATCGGTACGCAGATGCACATAATATTTTTCACCCGGGGTAAGACCTGTAATGTTTGCAGATGTATTAATAGTATTAGTTACACCCGTACTGGCTGTTGGGTTGTCTCTGCTTTGGTCAATCATATAATCATAGCTGGCAGAGTTATCTGCAGTATTCCAGCTAACAGTAACTGAGGTGGTAGCCAGGTTAGTATATTTAATACCCGTTGGCGCTTTGCATGGAGGTATAGCAGGTGTAGTAAAGGATTTGGTGCTGAAACCTGACCAGCCATCGGGAGGGCCACAATCCTGGCGCACATGCAGGTAATAAGTTGTGGTAGGTAACAAACCTGTAGTGCTAAAAG
>JAEZIL010000078.1 GCA_023436685.1 Bacteroidota bacterium
GGATCTCATATTACATGTTATTGTTCCACTTGTATCAATTAAACAATTGTACCAGTTGCAGACAATAGATGTAGTGACATGAAAGCGGTTAATGAAAATGAGCGTGTGGCAAGTTCATCCAGTTCAATGCATTTTCAAAAAGTAGTTTGTCTTTCAACTCTTTTGAATAGCTCATACTTTCTATCAGCTTACCGGGGTGGTGTTCCCCCAGCGGGAAGGGATAGTCGCTACCCATGCATATTTTATCCTGGCCAATTACATCTAATACATAGTCCAGTGCTTTAGGGTCATGTACCAATGCATCTATCCAAAATTTGCCCAGGTATTCTCGAGGGTTTACATTATTGTCTATGGCGCAAAGATCAGGACGGACATTAAAGCCATGTTCTATACGGCCAATAGTGAAAGGGAAACTACCGCCACCGTGTGCAAATGCTACTCGCAATTTAGGATAGCGTGTCAATACACCACCAAATATCATAGAGCTGATAGCGCGCGCAGTTTCGGCAGGCATGCCTACCAGCCAGGGTAGCCAATACTTTTGCATGTCATTCTCACCCATCATTTCCCATGGGTGTACAAACAGGCAGCAGCCCAGTTCTTCAGCAGCTTCCCAAAACGGATTGAAATAAGGATCGCTTAGGTTTTTACCATTGATGTTAGACCCTATTTCCAATCCTGGCATTTTCAGTTCCTTCACACAACGCTCCATCTCTTTTATTGAAAGATCAATATCCTGCAAAGGCACTGTACCTATACCCACAAAGCGCTTAGGGTACAGCGCAACGCATTGCGCAATATGATCGTTAAAGAAACGGGCTGTTTCTATACCATGTTCTGGTTTTGCCCAGTAATTGAACAACACCGGTATGGTTGACAGCACTTGTACGCCTACTTCGGTCATATCCATTTCTTTGGTGCGCAGTGCAGGGTCCCAGCAATTTTGTTCTACCTCGCGAAAAACTTTATCGCCCTTTATCATCTTGGCGCAACATGGCTTGTGGTGCTCCAAATGAATGAACTCGCCATACCCAAACTTTTGGAACCAGTTAGGTATATGCTCAGGCATTATATGTGTATGTATATCGATCTTCATTGTATGTGTCTGAATCAGAATAAACTTAAACCATTTCGTAAACTATAGCTGCGCCCTGACCCACGCCTATACACATAGTTGCCAATCCGTATTTACCCCCACGGCGTTTCAGTTCGTACAGCAGCGTAGTAGAGATACGTGCGCCACTGCAACCCAATGGGTGGCCAATAGCTATAGAGCCGCCGTTTACGTTTACTTTATTTTCGTCTAAACCTAGCTCCTGTATACAAGGGATACCTTGTGCTGCAAATGCCTCGTTCAGTTCAATCAGGTCAAGGTCTTTAGCTTCAATGCCTGCACGCTTCAATGCTTTTTGCGACGCAGGTATAGGGCCAATACCCATGATAGCCGGGTCAACACCCGCTATTGCCATGCTCTTGATTTTAGCAATTGGCTTCAGGTTGTACTTCTTCACAGCTTCTTCCGATGCCAATAAAAGTGCTGCAGCACCATCGTTAATACCCGCAGCATTACCTGCTGTTACTGTGCCATCTTTTTTGAAGGCAGGTTTCAGTTCGCCTAATTTTTCAATAGTGGTTTCACGTGGGTGTTCATCCGTGTCGAATATCATAGTCTTACCCTTGCCTAGTTGAACAGTAACTGGCGTTATCTCTTCTTTGAACTTACCTTCTTTATGTGCTGCAGCATATTTTTGCTGGCTGCTCAATGCAAATTTATCCTGTGCTTCGCGGCTTACGTTGTAACGCTCTGCCACATTCTCAGCAGTTTCGCCCATAGAGTAGGGGTGATGCATAGCGCTCAACTTAGGATTGATGAAGCGCCAGCCCAGTGTTGTATCAAACATTTGCTGTCCACGTCCGAATGCACTATCAGCTTTACCCATTACAAATGGCGCACGGCTCATGCTTTCCACGCCACCTGCTATGTACAGTTCGCCTTCACCGCACATTATGGCGCGTGCTGCATCCATAATAGATTGCAGGCCCGATGCGCACAACCTGTTTACTGTGCTACCTCCAACCGTTACAGGCAAACCGGCCAGCAGTGCCGACATGCGCGCCACGTCGCGGTTGTCTTCTCCCGACTGATTAGCTGCACCGGCTATTACATCTTCAATTGCATTCACATCTATCGATGGGTTGCGTTCAACCAGTGTTTTAATCACATGCGCCAACAGGTCATCGGGACGAACCGATGAAAGGCTGCCGCCATATTTACCAATAGGGGTGCGTATTGCGTCTACTATATATGCTGTATTCATAAAAATTGGCTGATTAGCTGATTAGCAAATTAGCTAATCAGAATGATGTATTATGATTTAGAAATTAATTGATTCTTTGATGTAGCAATAATTTTATTTAAGACTTTACAAATAGATTGTGTCTTATTCAATAAATCATTAGCGTTCGGTAGGCTTTGTGCAGCATTACATATTTCAAAATAATACTCAAGTTCATCTGCCTCTTTAGCTGCAATTTTCATTTTATGTATGAAATCATTCTTACTCTCAGCGTTTTGTGCCTCTTTTGCATTAGCGCCAATTGATAATGAAGCGCGCAAAATTTGGTTGGCTAATGACCACTTTTTTAGTTCATCCAATCTATCACAATACCCAATAGCTTCGATTGCTAACTCAAACGATAGCTTTAAAATGAGATTGTCTTCTTTCAATTTCGATTGCATAATCTGTAATTAAACATCAGCTAATATGCTAATGAGCTAATCAGCCAATGCCTGAGAAAGGTCGTTAATAATATCTTCTACATTTTCAATGCCTACGCTCATGCGTATCAGCCCATCGGTTATACCAAAGTCGATACGTTTTTCGCGGGGTACACCTACGTGTGTGGTTGACGCGGGGTGGCTGATCAGTGTATCGCAGGTGCCTAATGATACCGCACTGATGCAAAGTTTCAGTTTATTGATAAAAGCTACGCCTGCATTAAAGCCGCCTTTCAATTCAAAGCTTAACATAGCCCCAGGATGCTTCATTTGCTTTTTAGCTATAGCATGGTCGGGGTGCGATGCAAGGCCCAGGTAGTTCACCTTTGCTACTGCAGCATGCTGTTCTAAAAAGTTAGCCACTTTCTCCGCATTGCTGCAATGGCGTTCCATACGAAGGCTGAAGGTCCGCAGGCCATTGTTTAGCAAAAAGGCTTCGAATGCATTGCTATTACCACCCAGCAAGCGGTGTGCTTTGGTGATGGTGGTGTTCATCTTTTCAAGATCGCGCCCTATCAGTATGCCACCTACAGCAGTACCATGCCCGTTCAGGAATTTGGTAGTGCTATGCATTACAAAATCAACATCATATTTAAATGGCTGTTGCAGGTAAGGCGTTGCAAATGTATTATCGGCACATACTATCAGGTTATGCTGCTTACCAAGTTTTGCTAGTGCCTCAAGGTCTATGCATTGCAGGGTAGGGTTGGCTGGTGTTTCCAGGTACATCATTTTGATGTCCGCGTCTGCCTTAATTGTTGCAACTACTTCTTCGTGCTTATGGAAGTCGACAATGATTGTGTCAATACCAAGGTTAGGCAATATCTTATCGATCATCTCCTGCGTACCGCCATACAACGATTTGTGGGTAATGATCTTGTCTCCTGCTTTCAGGTTACCCAATATCATGGTAGTAATGGCAGCCATACCCGATGCGTGCAGGATAGCTTTCAGCTTCAGCTGCTCACCTTGCTCATTCTTCAGTCCAAATGCTTCCAGTAAGGCTATTTTTTCTTCAACCTCGTTAGTATTAGGGTTGCCGAAGCGGCCATATATATATCCTTCTTCCTGTTGCTGAAAAACGGCTATGCCTTGCTCTGCAGTATCGAATGTATAGGTGCTGGAGGCATAGATAGGGGTTAGATGTGCCCTTTTGTTCTCAGGATTATGGCCGCCATGTATGCATAGCGTATCAAATCCTTTATTGCTTTTATCAGTCATCAAAAGACTTAATTAATTTGCACGCAAAGTTACAATATAGCATGAAGGAAACAGTACTTATGTTGGCTAAGTATAATCTATGGGCTAATAGCCAAATGATTGAGGTAATTACTGCACTGCCTGAAGAAAAACTCAAAGTTGAGTTAGTAAGTAGTTTCCCCAATATTTATACAACTGTATGGCATTGTGTACGTGCCGAGCACATATGGCTGCAGCGGCTAAATCTGGTAGAAAACCCTGTATGGATGGAAGATGATGGGAAGAACATAGATGAAGTATGCAAGCTATGGATAGAGAGTAGCAAAGCCTTGGCCGACTATACAGAAAAGCAGTTTGATGATAATTCCTTCACGCATGTTTTTCAGTTTTACAGAAACAAACAACCGGTTAAAATGCAGGTATATCATACGCTGTTGCATGCATTTAACCACAATACTTACCACCGGGGCCAGCTGGTTACTATGCTGCGGCAAGTAGGTATAACTAAAATACCATCGCTCGACCTATCTGTATTTACCGCAAGATAGCATACAAAAAAACAGCCGGCTCGTGCCGGCTGTTTCTCTAAAACCTATCTATCAATCTATAATTTTACTTTACTTCTTCGTATTCAGCATCAGCTACATTACCATCGTTGCTGCCTGCATTTTGTTGCTGTTGTGCCCCATCAGCACCACCTGCATTTTGCTGGTCGGCGTACATATGCTGGCTGGCTGCTTGCCATGCTGCATTCAATTCTTCCATTGCTTTATCAATGCCATCCATATCTTCAGCTTTATGCGCTTCTTTCAGCTTATTGGCGGCAGTTTCGATAGTCGATTTTTGGTCAGCAGGTATTTTATCGCCGTATTCTTTCAGTTGCTTTTCTGTATTGAATACCAGGCCATCTGCCATGTTTAATTTTTCAACACGTTCACGCACTTGTTTATCAGATTCTTCATTGGCTTTAGCCTCGTTCTTCATCCTTTCTATTTCTTCTTTGCTCAAGCCGCTACCTGCTTCAATACGTATATTTTGTTGTTTACCGGTTCCTTTATCTTTTGCAGTTACGTGCAGTATGCCGTTCGCATCTATATCGAAAATTACTTCTACCTGAGGTACACCACGTGGTGCCGGTGGAATACCATCTAATATAAAGCGACCCAGAGACTTGTTATCTTTTGCCATCGGGCGCTCACCTTGTATCACGTTTATCTCAACGCTTGGCTGGTTATCGCTTGCTGTAGAGAAGGTCTCGCTCTTTTTGGTAGGGATGGTTGTGTTAGATTCTATCAGGCGGGTCATTACACCCCCCATAGTTTCAATACCCAGTGATAGCGGGGTAACGTCAAGAAGCAATACATCTTTCACATCACCGGTTAACACCCCGCCTTGTATAGCTGCACCTACAGCTACCACCTCGTCTGGGTTTACACCTTTGTGTGGTTTTCTTCCAAAGAATTTTTCTACTACTTCCTGTACTTTAGGTATACGTGTTGAGCCACCTACAAGTATCACTTCGTCAATATCGCTGGTGTTCAGGCCTGCATCTTTCAATGCTTTACGGCAGGGTTCCAGTGTGCGTTCTACTAAGCTGTCCGACAGTTGTTCGAATTTAGCACGGCTTAATTTGCGCACTAAATGTTTAGGCACACCGTCTACCGCAGTTATATAAGGAAGGTTAATTTCTGTTTCCTGAGAAGAAGACAATTCAATTTTAGCTTTTTCTGCTGCTTCTTTCAGGCGCTGCCAAGACATAGGGTCTTTATGCAGATCGATAGCTTCATCTTTCTTAAACTCATCTGCCAACCAATCCATTATCACTTTATCAAAGTCATCACCACCCAAGTGCGTATCACCATTGGTCGATTTTACTTCGAATACACCATCGCCCAGTTCAAGAATAGATATATCGAATGTACCACCACCAAGGTCAAATACAGCAATTTTGCTATCAGTATGCTGTTTATCAAGGCCATAAGCTAACGCAGCTGCTGTAGGCTCGTTGATGATACGGCGAACATTCAGGCCTGCTATCTCACCGGCTTCTTTGGTGGCCTGGCGTTGTGCATCGTTAAAGTAGGCAGGTACGGTAATAACTGCTTCATTTACTTCCTGGCCAAGGAATTCTTCAGCCGTTTTCTTCATTTTTTGAAGAACCATAGCCGATATCTCTTGGGGAGTATACATACGGCCGTCAATATCAACACGTGGTGTATTGTTGTCGCCTTTTACAATTTTATATGTATTATGAGCTATTTCACCTCCTACTTCGTCAAAACGACGACCCATGAAGCGCTTGATAGACATAATAGTGTTCAACGGGTTGGTAATGGCCTGACGCTTAGCAGGATCGCCTACCTTGCGTTCGCCATTTTTCAAAAATGCTACGATAGAAGGCGTCGTACGACGACCCTCGTCGTTGGCTATTACTACAGGCTCGTTACCCTCCATTACGGCTACGCAAGAGTTAGTAGTTCCTAAGTCAATTCCAATAATTTTTCCCATAATCAGTGTACTTATAATATGATGATTTTAGTTTGAATATACTGTTGCTAATATGTCAATTGATATGCCACTACGTGTACTTCGGTAATAATGGCAGGAATGCTGTCAAACTGCAATAAAAATGCCTTAACGTGATACATTAAGGCATTTAAAATTTCTATAAGGTGTAATTATGTCAAATACTAGTGGTCAGATACGCCGCGTATATTCAGTGCAGATGTAATTGGGTTAGTTCTTAATGAATCTAAGGTATAATTAGCAGCAGTGCCGCTTTGCCCCGCCTGGCGGCCTAAAGGTACATTGCGATAAACAACGTATGCACGAGATGCTAATAGGCCTATTGCATTTCCTTTCAGGTTAGTATAAATTGGTTTTATCTGGTCGCTGCTAACACCTGAATTCTGCGCCTGATTTATCTGCTTATATTTAAGTAATTCGGCACTTGCCGCCCACACAAATACATCGCAACTATCCATATAACGTTCAATACCGCTGGGTGCAGGGCCAATAGCATCAGCCAGGAAGGTATAAAAATCTATATTAGGCCTTTGAAAAGTAAAAGGATTGCCGTTAGGTGCAGATTCAGTATTGGCAAAATTAAAATCTACCGATTTATCTACCTGGGCGCCTGTAGCTGTGTTCTTTTCCACATAGTGAAACCGGACAACACCTTCCTGCATAGCACCGAAGGCCGGTGTACGCCCTCTGATCAGGAATTGATTAGCAGAAGCAGGCTGAGTTCTCTCCAGGTTAATGAAATAGTCGCTGCGTTGAAATTCCGCCACATAAAAATCTCCAAGGTTAGACGACTCCTTTGTATTGATAATACCCAGCGGATTTTGGAGCTCAATAGTTTCGCCCGATGTTTTATTTACTATTTTCAGATTGTAGGTAGCGCCTGGTTTAATCGGCTCCTTTGCCTTATAAGCATAGTGGGGTGTAGTAAAAAAGCCTTGATTATTAGCAGGTTGGTCTTTAGGATAGCCTTCGGCACTCATTTCTACACGTGTTAGCGATATAGTTTTAACTGTGTTGCTACCATTCATTTCCAAAAGAGAAGCTTCAATTTCTCCATCTTTAAAATAGCTGGAGTCGGGCATTTTCGCCATATCGATAGCGCTTTTATTCTCATCCATAAAAGCCTTTTGAATACGGATGTAGTGTGCAGTGTCTTTTGCATCTAGAATGCCGTACACTACGGCAACTTGTTTATACGGTGCTGCTACATCAAAGTCTTCAGAGCAGCCTGTGGCTGCTAATATGGCTGCAAAGCCTAGTGGGAGAAATATTTTTTTCATAACTGTAGCCCGAAAAGGCAAACAAAGATAATGGTTTAGTTGAAAGATAAATGGGGGGATATTTATGCGCATATATTATGATGTAAAGCTGACAAATGGCAAAGTTTTGGTTTTTAGACAGGCTATATCGTTTAAATTTGCTGTATGGGTTCGTATAGTATAGGTGAGGCTATCAATCTTCTGTTCGAACGTTCGAAATGGAAGCCTAAAGTAATGGAACTGCGTATGCGGCAGGAATGGGAGGCTATAGTGGGTAAAACCATTTCAAAATATACAAGGAACCTTTACCTTAATAATGCTGTATTAACTATTTATACTGATGTTGCACCTTTAAAACAAGAGCTGTCGCTTGCCAGGGAGCAACTGGTTGATCGTATAAATGAGTACTTTGGCGAAATTTGTGTGACACAGATCGTAATTAAGTAACGGCTCTATAAGATATAAAGTAGTTCATTTAAGCCTTGTACTTCGTAAGTTGGTTTTCTATTATGGGTGGCTTTGCCAGGATTAAAGTATACCTGGTCCCAACCGGCTCCGCTTGCGCCCAGCACATCAATATCCAGTGCATCTCCTATCATTATGCTTTCTTCCCGTAAGGCTCCTGTGGTTTTCAAAGCATACTCAAAAATCTCTGGGTACGGTTTCATGCTATTACTTTTTTCCGATGTAATTATCTCTGAAAAATAGGTAGCAATACCCGAATACTGCATTTTAAGCCACTGAGTGGTTTCAAACCCATTTGTTATCAGGTGAACCTTGTATTTTTTGCAACAATGTTCTAAAATTTCTTTTGCGTAAGGCATCAAGGCCGTTTGTGTAGGTAGTATTTCAAGGTAGGCAGAACTTAGTTCGTGTGCCAAAGATGTGTCGCCGATCTTGAAATCGAGCAATGTTAGCCAAAATCTTTTCCAGCGTAGCTCCTCTCTTTTTATAAAACCTTTACGAAAGCGCTTCCATAATTTTTCGTTATGTGTATTATAAGCAGTTGCAAATTCTTCAAAATCAACTATGCCCTTTTTTATAAGCTCATATTCATCATATACCCGCTTAAGTGTAAGACGCGAATTATATTCAAAATCCCACAAGGTGTGGTCCAGATCAAAAAATATATGTTTATATGTTTTCGCCATCACAGTTCTTTATAAAATGAAAAAACTGCCACAATGGGCAGCTTTTTATGATATTGTTTCCCGTTTATTTATTTTTTACGGTAGTATATTTTATCGTCAAAGAACTCATTAAGTGATTGTAGGGCTGGATTGGCCATACGTTCGTAAATACGTGAGATCTCTATTTGCTCTTTGTTTTCGTGTATTTCTTCCAGGTTGTCGCCATGTACTGTAAATTCATCCAGTTTACGGTGCAGCTCCTCCTTCATCGAAACAGAAATCTGGTTTGCGCGTTTAGAAATAACAGCTATTGATTCATACAGGTTGCCTGTTTTTTCTTTCATAGCAACCACATCGCGTGTTTCCACCAATGGGTTAACCGATGCCATTACTTTTTTATTTATGCTCATTACGTAACTTTTTAATTTTACTATCTGCTAAAGTATAATATTTTTCAGCATCGCGAAGATACTGAGATTTTGGATATCCGTCTACTAATTCCTGGTAAGCATTTACCGCGGTAGCATAACGCTCTTCCTGTTTTTCGGCATAGCTCAATTTGGCATATTGGTACCATGAGCGTATGATCATATATTGATAATAATCGCTTTTGGGCGATTCGGGGTAGTTGCGCATCACACTTTTATATGCTATTCCCGCAGCTTTATACTGCCCTACATTAAAGTATAGTTTAGCCGCGCTTGCATCCTTTTCCTCCATTTTCTTCCGGCATTCATCTACAATCCTGTTCGCTTCATCCATATTTTTCGAATTAGGATGCGTATTGATATAGGATTGCATTGCCTCCATAGCCTTTATGGTATTAGTTGGGTCAAGAGAGGGCTTGGGCGACATTTTATATAATGCCAGTGCAGTCATGAACTCTACTTCGTCAGCCTCTTTACTGGTAGGAAAGAAGTCTGTAAAGTTCTTGAAGTGATATGATGCTGAAGTATAATCTTTCATATACCAAAAACTATACGCATACCTATAGTATAGAGGTTCGTAATTCTTGGTGTTTTTCATCACCGGTATCAGATCGAAATATAACTGATTGGCTTGTTGGTACTTCTTTTTGTCGTAATACTCATTAGCCTTAGTAAGCTTATAGTTAACATCATTGCTCTTTCGCACTTGTTCGTAACCCGAACAGGCACTTAAAAGTGCCAGGCAAAATGATACTATCAGTAGTTGAATATGCTTCAGATACATACTTGAGGGTTGCAAAGGTAGCGAAAATATAAGTATTGTGTGAATGTTATAGCCAAAAGCCTGTTAAATGAAGGTTTTCAAGTAGTTAACAGGTTATCCACAGATATCCACATGATATTCACGTTGGTTATGGCCTGTTTATGATGTAAATGGCTCTAAATGCTTATCATTATTGCATTTGCGTCAATATATATGCTGTGGATAAATATGAATAGTTTTCTTGAGGTTTGTTCGTGGGAAAATGTGTTATTTTGTGGGAGAAATTGGTAATCGCACCCAAAATCCCTCAATGACAAACATCTTCGGAGAATATGAAGTTTCTATAGACGCCAAAGGCCGCTTACTGTTGCCTTCTGGCTTCCGTAAGAAGCTGCCTGAGGGTACCGAGCGTTTTATCATAAATAGAGGTTTTGAAAATTGCCTTACTCTTTTCCTGGAGGACAATTGGAATGCACTATCGCAAACCATTATGCGCCTCAACGACTTCAATCCTAAAGCCCGCGAATTTAAGCGTCTGTTCCTTAACGGTGCTACCGAAGTGGAAATAGACAGTGCCGGTCGCATACTGCTAACCAAATCGCAAATGGAATATGCAGGCATCAAAAAAGACATGATTGTATCAGCCCAGGGCAATAAAGTAGAGCTGTGGGATAAAGATACATACTATAAATACATACGTGAGCATTCAGGTGGCTTTAGCGATTTGGCTGCAGAGGTGGCTGGTGGAGATTTTATTAACCCTTTTGAAGGTCAGTAAATGGAAGGTTCCACTTTTTACCACACAACAGTTCTTTTAAAGGAGGCGGTAGATGGTTTGGCTATAAAGGCCGATGGGGTATATGCCGATGCAACTTTTGGTGGGGGAGGGCATAGCCGGGAAATTCTCTCGCGCTTGGGCGAAAATGGCAAACTGCTGGCGTTTGATCATGATGAGGATGCATGGAGAAATAAGCCTGATGACCCAAGGTTGGTACAGGTAAAGGAGAATTTTAGATATATAAAACGTTTTTTGAGGCTGCATGGTTTTGGAGAAATAGATGGTATACTGGCCGATTTGGGTGTAAGTTCTTTTCAATTTGATACTGCTGAACGCGGTTTTTCAATCCGTTTCGATGGTCCGCTGGATATGCGTATGGATAACAGGATGGAATTGACCGCAGCCGATGTGCTGAAAACATACAGTGAACAACAGTTGCATAAACTATTCGAGATGTATGGCGAAGTACGCAATGCAAGACAGCTGGCAAAACATATAGTGGCCATCCGAAATAAAACGGCGCTGAATACTATAGAGGGTTTGAAAGCGGCAATTGCGCCTGTGATGATAGGTAACCCTAACCGCTACCTGGCGCAGCTCTTTCAGGCGCTACGTATAGAGGTAAATGATGAGATGGGAGCGCTGAAAGAATTTTTGCAACAAGCAGCAGCTAGTTTGAAAAGTGGTGGCAGGTTGAGTGTTATCACTTTTCATTCGATAGAAGACAGGATAGTGAAGCAGTTTGTAAAGAATGGCACCTGGGATGAGATTGAGACTGATGTGTTTGGCAGAAGTGAAAAGAAAGCAATGTTGAAAGCGGTGAACGCAAAACCTATTGAACCAACGGAAGAAGAAATAAAAAACAATCCCCGTGCACGTAGCGCACGGTTGCGTATAGCTGAGAAGATATGAGCGAAAAAAAGCCACTGAAAGATCAGGAGCAGCAAGAACAAAATGTTACACCTGTACAGCGCGTCCGTAACGACTGGAAAACGCTGGTGGAAAAAGTGTCTTACAAGGCTATTGTTAGTAATGTTCCCTATCTGGCTTTTGTGGCAGTGCTATGTGTGTTGTATATAAACAATACGCAACGCGCGGTAGAAATGCAGCGTGAGCTCGCAAAGCAGAATAAGATACTAAAAGAATTGCGTTGGAAATATATGGATATAAAAACACAGGTGATGTATGTGAAGATGGAAACACAGGTTATCAGGAATGCATCTGTTCTGGGTCTTAAGCCATTAATGTTGCCGGCGTACACAATAACTGCCGATTCAGTAGCTGTAGCAAAACCATAGTAGTAGGTTGAATATAAAAAGAGACATAAGGTTTAGGGTGTATGTTGCCTTTACCTGCATTTGCCTGATGGGTGTAGCCATTGTAATAAAGGCTGCTATGATACAGGTAAAGGAAGGGCCAAGGTTGCGTGCTTTATCCAATAGTATGCACACACGCACTACTACACTACCTGCTGAACGTGGTAATATATATACGGAAGACGGTGCTCTTTTATGCTCGTCTATTCCTCAGTTCGATGTGCACATAGATTTCAGTGTTGTGCCTGAGGATATATTTAAAAGTAAAGTAGATAGTTTATCGGGTTGCATGGCCGCCTTATTTCGCGATGCATCTCCGGCGCAGTATAAAAAAACATTGACTGAAGCATATAAAAAGAAGCTTCGCTATTTTCCCTTGAAGAAAAACCTCCCCTATTATCAATATCAGGCATTAAGGGGTTTTCCCATATTTAACCGGGGTAAAAGAAAGGGTGGATTTATTGAAGATCCACGTATCAAGCGTATCAATCCATATGGTATGCTTGCTTACCGTACCATTGGCTTGTGGCGTGAGAACAGTCAAACCATAGGCATGGAGGCTACTTACGATAGCGTGCTAAATGGAGAGAACGGCACACGTGTAGAGCAAAAGCAAACGGGCGGTGTTTGGGTACCGGTTGAGGGCGCGGTAGTGGAACCTCAGAATGGTAAGGATTTGGTTACAACCCTGGACGTAAGTATACAAGATGTTGCAGAGCATGCATTGCTTAGCGTATTACAGCAGTATGAATGTTTGTATGGTACTTGTATAGTAATGGAAGTGGAAACAGGAAAGATACGTGCACTTGCCAACCTTGGCCGGCAAAAAGATGGCAGCTACTGGGAGGATTTCAATTATGCCATGATTCCAACTGAACCTGGTTCAACATTTAAGCTTGTTACGCTACTATCGTTATTGAATGATAAATATATTACCATAAATGATATGGTAAATGCAGAAGGCGGTGCTATACGTTTTGGTAACCGTACCATGCGCGACTCTCACCTTGGCCTTGGGGTATTAAGTATCAAAGAGGCCTTTGCCCACTCGTCGAATGCTGCTATGGCCAAGCTGGCCTATCAGCATTACTACAAAAATCCTGATAAATATATCCAGCAATTAAAGAAGCTGCATTTGCATCAGCGTACGGGCATCGATCTTGCCGGTGAGCGTAGTCCGCTTGTAAAAAGCCCTGCCCAGACTCTTATACACATCTGACGCTGCCGACG
>JAEZIL010000226.1 GCA_023436685.1 Bacteroidota bacterium
GTGAACTGTACCTTGTGGAAGGCGATTCAGCAGGCGGTACTGCCAAACAAGGCCGCGACCGTAGCTTCCAGGCTATATTGCCACTAAGAGGTAAAATATTGAATGTAGAAAAAGCACAGGAATATAAAATATACGAAAACGAAGAGATCAAGAACATGTTTACGGCGCTAGGTGTTTCAGTAGGTACACCTGAAGATCCGAAAGCATTGAATTTGACTAAGCTTCGCTACCACAAGATCATCATTATGACCGATGCCGATGTGGATGGCTCTCACATTGCTACGCTGATACTTACTTTTTTCTTCCGCTATATGAAGGAACTGGTACAACAGGGATATGTTTACCTGGCACAACCACCGTTATATTTGGTTAAGAAGGGTAAAGACCAGGAGTATGCATGGAGCGAAGAGGACCGTAAAGCAGCTGTTGAACGAATGGCAAATGGTAAAGAAGATAGCGTGAACATACAGCGCTATAAAGGCTTGGGCGAAATGAATGCTGAGCAACTATGGGAAACTACCATGAATCCTGATACACGTATACTTAAACGCGTATCGATAGAAAGCGAGTTTATTGCCGACGAGGTATTTTCTATGCTAATGGGCGACGAGGTACCTCCCCGCCGTGAATTCATAGAATCGCATGCTAAGTATGCGAAACTGGATGTTTAATTTAATGATTTTTTTTATTAAGAAGCGGCTAAATGATTAGCCGCTTTCTTATTGCCTGTAAATGGCAAGAGCCTTACAAGAATGTAAGGCTCTCTAGTTTTCATTTCTATTGCATTGCGCGAAAGCAATGACAACTTACCCCTATTGAAACGAAAAGCTCATTCATGCTATGAGCATTAACGCGATAAAAATACAAAAAAATCATTAAAACAAGCGATTATCTGATGCCTCAATTCTTACCCGGTTTACCAGAAGATGGGCTAGCCTGGTGGGCTCCGGTATCCGGTACGTTCTAACACAGTTCTTAACAATATCTACGCTCTCCTCAAGTGTGATAAGATTGCCCGGTGATATGAATACTGGCTTACATTTTCGCTTGGTTCTCAATACAGTTCCAATAACTTCACCTTTATCAACAAGGGCCGATGTAGCACCCGAAAGATCTAACGGCTCTTCATATTTGCCTGTCAGCAAACTTTTGGCACAACCTATAGTTGATATACCCGTAATCAACCCAAAATGTGTAGCAATACCCATGCGTCGCGGATGCGCAATGCCCTGCCCATCCAACATTAATATATCAGGCTTTAAACTTAATTTATTCCAGGCTTCCGCCAGTGCCGGAACCTCCCGAAAACCCAATAAACCTGGGATGTAAGGAAATTTAGTACTGCTTACTATAGTGCTTTCGGCTAATGGTTTTAAATCGGGATAACTTAGAACAATAATTCCTGCATAAACGATTTCAGAATACTTGTTAAATGATATATCGGCACCTCCAATAGTTGAAACAGGCCTGCCAAGTGGGGTCAGCTGTATTTTATCTCTTAATTTCTGTTGTAATGCTATAGCTTCTGCCGGCGATATACTGTTGTAATCAATAGCGATCATAGTTTATAAAAGAAAAAAACCGCGCCTTTCAGCGCGGTCTGTACCAGGTGGTATGTAAAACTAGTTATTCTTTCTTGGCTGTTGCTTAGCACGCTGCATTTGGGCTTTTTGCATTTCTTCAAGTTTTTGTGCCCATTTTGATGGTGTGGCAGGCTTATTTTTGTTCTCCTGCATTTTAGCATGTATTGCTTTTTCATCAATGATATACTTCTGAATGATGAATTGTTGCGCAATACTTATCATATTAGAAAAGAAATAGTAGAACGTTAATGCGGCAGCCATTTTGTTGAATACACCAATAAGCAGGAACGGAAATACAAATGGCATCCATTTCATCATCGGGTTATTAGGGTCCTGCACTGTCATATTACGGTTATACAAGGCCAGGAACAGGCTGGATGCAGTCATCAACAGTGTAAATAAACTCACATGGTCGCCATAAAATGGAATCTCAAATGGTAGCTTAGCAATACTATCATAGGTAGAAAGGTCGTTAGCCCATAGGAATTTTTCCTGCCTTAACTCTATCGACGATGGGAAGAAATAATACATTGCTAGTAGTATAGGTAGCTGGAATAAACTGGGTAAACAACCACCCAGCGGATTAACACCTGCACTACGATATAATTTCATCTGCTCCATCCCAAACTTTTGCTGGTCATCGCTGTATTTGGCACGTAGTTCATCCAGCTCGGGTTTCAGTACACGCATTTTAGCTGCAGATAAGTAGCTTTTATAGGTAAAAAACGAGAGCAATAAGCGGATAATAACGGTCATTAGCATGATGATAATACCATAGTTGCTAATAAACCCGCTCAATACATTAAATATTGGTATGATAAGCCATTTATTAATATACTTCACAAAGGCCATGATGCCGTAGCCTAATGGAACCATATCATCAAGGTCTATCTTGTATGAGCGCAAAGTTTGATAATGGTTTGGCCCTATATACCAGCTAAGGTTGGCCTCAGTACCATTCTTCAATGCGAGAGCAGCAGTGTTTTTATTCTGGGCTACTACGTTTGCATCATTAATTTTGGTTGTACCGGCTACATCTACTTTATTAAATCCTTCCTCAGCTATAAGCGCTGTAGAAAAATAATGCAGCCTGAAGCCTACCCAATGTACCGGCTCCTCTACGCTAAATTTCTCTTTATTATCAATAGTGTAATAATCTTTTTCATCGTTGCGCTGGCGGTAATATACCTGGCTGCTGGCTTTTTCGGTAGCAAGATCTTTTTCTGTATGCAATGCTGTTGTTTGCCAGGTAAGTGGCAAACTATTAGCATTCATGCCTACAAGGTTTAGCTTGCATTGCAGCATGTACCCTTCGTTGGGTAAAGTATATAAAAGATGTACTTGCCTGCCATCTCCCAGGTCTGCCATAAAGTCTATGGTCTTATCGCCATTAGCTGCATTGCCAGGTGTTGCTGTAAAAATAAGGTCGTCGGTAGCAAGTGTATTATTGTTGGCAGGTAATACCGCACTTAGCTTATTAGCTTCGCCATTAAACAAATACAGAGGTTTACCTTCATAGGTTTTGTAGTTTTTCAATAATGCCGCAACAGGGTGCGCGCCTTTTGTGCTAAACTGAAGGCTCAGGTCTTTATTTTCTAACATTACAACCTGTGCCTTACCGCGAAATGCCGGGGGCATAGCTTGAGCAGCAGAATCATTTAGTGTATCTGCAACTTTAGCAGGAACAGCTTTAGCTAAGGGCTTGGGGTGAGTTTTTGCATAAGCAATCGAATCGGCCTGTTTTTGTTTCAGGTATTCATTTTGCGTGTGCTGATTATAAAAGATATAAGCTATCAGCAAACCCGCTAACAGTAAAAAACCTACGACTGAATTACGATCCATGAAAAGGAAAATGAAGCGCAAAGGTAGGTAAAATGAGCCTACTCATGACAAACAAATGGAACACTTACCTAATATAACGCCTTGTTTACCGATCAGAACCGAAATAAGCAGCTTCATCACTGAGATCTATAAATGGATACTGCCTAATTAAATTAGACACTTTAGCTGCATAATTGCTCATAAATTGTTGGTGCGCAGCCGTTTGGGGGAAGCGTGGTTTGTGCGACCGCGCTATAGAAATAGCGTAAATTTCTTTCATTGTCTGTTGCGTCTCAACATGCATGCAAGATTTTACAAATTGCTCCCATACATAGCTGGTAGCTAAATAGTTAGGATGGACTAGATCCACATCAAAATATCTGTAATCGCGCAATATATCAATGATTAACTCATAGGCCGGGAAATAAAAAGCCTTCTTATATGTATTGCATAAAGTATGTACAGCTTCTATAAGTCGTGCTTTACTACGGTTGTTCTCTATTACACCGTCGCGTATATGACGTACAGGACTTATTGTAAACAGCACCTGTACATTGGGGTTAAATGCATATAGTTTGTCTAATGTTTTACTTAATGCCTGTACAATAACATCGGTACTTAGCAATTGCTTCTTGAACCATTGCGACGGGGCACGGTGATTATTAGCCACCTGTCTGTTATTTTCTTTTAAATAGTACTGAAATGCCGAACCTAATGTAATCACTATCCAACCGGCATCTTTTATAAAAGTAGCAGCTTCTTCTTGCGATCTGTTAATGCCCGATAGTGCTACTTCTTTATCAATATGAGAAAAACGTGTGTGGTGTTCCCAACTATTCCAAAGTTCATTAAGCTGAAACAAATCAGCATCGTAATATAGCTTACCATCTATATAGCTATTAAGACTATCGGCTACACTTAATGGGTTGAACAGGATACCATGCGGGTTAGATAGTACTTTGAACTTATGCTGCACCAGCCTGTCTACCATATTCTCAGTAAAGCAAGAGCCTATCAGCAATATTTTATCGCTATAAGTAATAGGTTGCTGCAACTGCGGTATATCCAGCTCAAGCATCAATTTCATAACGATATACTATCTGGTTTACTTGATGCTTGGGATACGTTTTGTGTAAGTTTTGCCATACAAGAATGAATAATAGTTTTTATATGAATGACGTTTTGATAGTATTTCTCACTTATTGAGCAGCAATTTTGCTCTTTTTATGCCTTAATGGCATTACATTTATTATGGATTGAAAATTGACTTACCCAAATAAACATCGTAATTCAAAAATACAACTTATGAATTCAAATGAATTTCGCAAATATGCCATCAAGCATCATGGCATAAGCAGCCTGACGCTGGATAGCTATACTTCGTCCATGAAAGGCTTTGGTCCGAACGCACTTACTCCATATATAATTGAAGAACGTCCCATGAACGTAGCTTCTATGGATGTATTCTCACGACTAATGATGGACCGTATTATTTTCCTGGGCGAAGGTATTAACGACTATGTGGCCAATATTGTCACCGCTCAATTGTTATTCCTGGAAAGTACCGACCGTAACCGCGACGTACAAATGTACATCAACAGCCCGGGCGGTAGCGTATATGCCGGCTTAGGCATTTACGACACCATGCAGATCATCAACCCCGATGTATCTACGATATGTACCGGTATCGGCGCATCAATGGCCGCCGTACTGATGTGCGCAGGCACTAAAGGTAAACGCACCGCCTTGAAGCATAGCCGTATTATGATACACCAACCATTAGGTGGCGCTGAAGGCCAGGCTAGTGATATTGAGATCACAGCGAGGGAAATTGGCAAGCTGAAAAAAGAACTGTACGAAATAATAGCACTGCTCAGCGGGCAAAAACTAAGTAAAGTGGAAAAAGACAGCGACCGTGATTACTGGATGACGGCACAAGAAGCTAAAGACTATGGTATGGTAGATGAGGTATTGGACCGCAATCCTCGCAAAGCCCAGGAACTAAATCCTGATGCAACTAAATAATTCTCCAATCAGAGATCAATAAAAGCCGCTGAATTATCAGCGGCTTTTTTATGTTATAAGCCTAATTGTTATTGCTCAGTTGTGTTGTCCGATTTCAGCACCCAATTCTTCTCGTTAAGATGAGAAATGGTAACTGGTATATTGTATTTATTACTTAGGTAGGCGCCCATTTGCTCGGCGGCAAATACCGAACGGTGCTGGCCACCCGTGCAACCGAATGAGATACTCAGATGTTCGAAACCTCGTGCCAGGTAATCGTCCACGTTTAGCGAAACCATACCGAATGCATGCTGCAGAAAGCGAGGCATTTCTGTTTCGTTCTCTAAGAATTGTCGAACACTTTCATCGTGTCCTGTTTTATGCTTATAGGCTGCAAACCTGCCGGGATTCAATATGCCACGACAATCGAACACAAAACCACCACCATGAGTAGTAGTATCTTTAGGAATACCTTTTTTATAAGAAAAGCTATTTACCTGTATGTGCAGCTTCGCATTTTCGGGACGTTCCGCTTTACTATATCGCTTCTGCATCTCTTGCGTGGAGATGCGCTCCAGTAGCGATCGCATTTCGGGATATGCCGGTAAGTGAGGATTGTCTGACAGGAAAGATTGCAGGTTCTTTAATGCAGGCCCAATACTGGTAAGAAAGTGAGGCTTATTTTGTAGCAATCCACGAAATCCGTATGCACCTAGCACCTGTAAAATGCGTAGTAAAACAAACTGTAAATACCCGCGACGGAAATGTATTTCTTCAACTCTTGAGATATGCAGGTTATTCATGCTTGTAATATAACAATTCAGCAAATCTTCCTTCCAGGCATCGGGCAATTGAGCTTTAGCCTGCCATAGCATTGAAGCAATATCGTACTGAGGAGGGCCTTGCATAGCCCCCTGAAAATCTATAAAATAAACCTTACCATCGTACAGCATCACATTACGGCTCTGAAAATCCCGGTACATGAGCATCTGTGGTTGCACACGTCCCAAATCTTTACTCATTTGCTCCATTTCGCTTATCAGCAAATGGCGATCGTAATGTAACCCCTGGAGATCAGCAAAGTAGTATTTGAAATAAAGCAGATCAGCCATAATGGCTTTTTCATCAAACTGGCGTGTAGCAAAACATTGGTAAAAGTCCGCTTCACGTCCGGCCATCCATTGCAGGCGGGCAAGTTGCTCCAAAGCTGCATGATAGCAACTCCTTACTTCATCTGTAAGGCCTTCCTTGTTAAGCTTATCGAATAAAGAAGTACTTCCAAGATCTTGTTGCAAATAGTATTTCCTGTCCTTACTTATTTTATAAATTTCAGGAACATTTATTTCATGCTTGCGCAATAATTCGGTAAAGTAGAAGTAAGTATTATTCTCAGCTATATTGGTATTTTGCGTACCTATTACAGTTATATCGCCTGAGGCAAGCCTGTAATAACGCCTGTCTGAGCCGGATACGGGTAAGATATCGACGCTATCTGGTTTCTTGTCAAAATGTTCTTCAAATAATTTTTCTAATGCGCTAATTGCTTGTGCAGACGATCTGTTGGGGCTCATTTTAAATTCTTGGGATAATCATACAATGTTACATGCTTTCGTGCAGTGGTAAATTCGTTCCACTCGTTGATATTAAGCTCTGCAGCTACTATGCCGCACGTAGGCATGTTGTCAGTTTTAAAAGATGGCGATAGTTCGTTAACAAACTCGGTGATACCAGGGTTATGTGCTACAATAAAAGCTGTTTTGATATGGTTGGGTATTTCATATATCACTTCATCGAAAACAGAAGGAATACAGTGATATAACTTGTCTATCCATATTATTTCACTTTCGTTATAACCGGTGGCTGCTGCTATTTTCCTGGCCGTTTGTTTGGCACGTTTTGCAGTACTGGCAATGATAAGGTCAGGAATGATATTTTTTTCTTTTAAGCGTTCACCCATCATAGGTGCATCTTGTATTCCCCGGTCATTAAGCGGGCGTTCAAAATCGCTTTGCAGCGGGTTAGCCCAGCTTGATTTTGCATGCCTTATCATTACAATCATTCGCTTCATATCACTTTCACTATTTTTTGTAATACTGTAAAGTTGTTTTTTTGCCATCGAACACAGCATAACTAAAGAACTGTATCCAGTCGCCCAGGTTAATAAACATACTGGTATCTGATAGCGGATACTCTATAGCGACATGCCTGTGCCCGAAAATAAAATAATCTATATGTTCCTTTTTCAACTTACTGAGGGCAAATTGTACCTGCCACTCTTTATCAGGGCCATAAAAAGGATGTTCTTCCGCGGTAAAATGTTTAGGACCTAAACGACTAAACCAGCCTGCTAATCCAATACCTGTATCAGGATGTATTCTGCGATACAGCCATTGGGCCGCAGGGTTCCTCAAAAGCTTTTTTAAGATTTTATATCCATGATCACCCGGGCCAATTCCATCTCCGTGAGCTATAAGAAACTTCTTATTGTTGAAGCTCCGTTCTATATAATCGTGATGTACGGGTATATTCAATTCTTCTTCAAAATACCCTTGCATCCATAGGTCGTGGTTGCCGGTAAAGGCTTCTATGCTAATGCCTTTATCGGTAAGCTCAGCCAGCTTCCCTAAAAAACGTGTATAACCTTTAGGTACTACATTCCTGTATTCAAACCATACATCAAATATGTCTCCTACCAGATATATTTTCTCTGCGTCTTTACTTATCTCATCAAGCCATTTACAAATGTATTTTTCACGTGCTATACTGCTAACCCTATCGGGTACACCTAGGTGAAAATCGGATGCGAAATAAATTTTTTTACCTTCTGGTAAGTCCATTTAGTGATTGACTGGATGGGTGTGCAAGTTACTTTAAAATAAGCAAATACACCCAATCAGCCTGTAATTAGAAAGCCATTAAAATTTATATATAGTACAGTATGTAACAAAAATTTATTTGGTAGTTTGAAAATCGCGTTTATATCTTTGCATCAGTTCTTTACAAACGTTCGCTTATCAAGAAAGGCAGAGGGTAATGGCCCGATGAAGCCTTAGCAACCTCTTCAACGCAAGTTGAAAGCTGGTGCTAATTCCATCCTGATCCGCAAGGTTCGGGGTAGATAAGTCAGATGCAAAAGTTTTAACACAGTGTGCAGCAATGCACTTCTGCATATAACTCTAAGCTCTTCTGATTTATCGGAAGAGCTTTTTTATTACACATACTGTAATAGTAAAAACTCTCCCGGTAATTTTCTTTGGTACGTCGTCGTGCGTATGGAATGCAAAACATTCGTCACAATTAAAACCAAAGAAATAATGAGCGACGCAACGAAACTGATCCACAGCATTCCGGTAGATCCACTTACAGGTTCCATCTCTGTACCCATCTACCAAACATCTACTTTCGTTCAAGAAGCACCCGGCGTGCATAAGGGTTACGATTATGCACGTAGCAACAACCCAACGCGAGAAACACTTGAGAAAGTAATAGCAGAACTAGAGGATGGTGCAAAAGGTTATGCCTTTGCCAGTGGGCTGGCAGCTATCGATGCTGTAGTAAAACTGCTGCAAAGTGGTGATGAGATATTGGCGGTAGATGATATATACGGAGGTGCCTTCAGGTTGTTCACACATATCTACAAAAAGTTCGGCATCAACGTGAACTATACCGACACTACCAGCATCACCAATGTGATAGATGCACTCACCCCTAACACTAAGTTGATATGGCTGGAAACGCCTACTAACCCCACGCTGAAAATATCAGATATTGAAGCTATTTCAGCCATCGCCAAACAACATGGCATTTTGCTTTGCGTAGACAACACCTTTGCTTCGCCTGCGTTGCAACAGCCTATAAAACTGGGCGCTGATATAGTAGTGCACAGCGCTACCAAATACCTGGGGGGCCACAGCGACCTGATAGCGGGGCTAGTAGTAACCGCTACACAAGAACTAGGCGACCAGATAAAATTCATACAAAATGCAAGCGGCGCTATACTGGCACCACACGATAGCTGGCTGGTAATACGTGGTATTGAAACACTGCATTTACGTGTGCAACAACACAGTAAGAACGCACAGGCCGTAGCCCAATACCTGCAGCAGCACCCTGCTATCGACAAAGAGTACTACCCTGGTTTGAAAAACCATCACAACCATGATATTGCGGCCAAACAACAATCGGGCTTTGGGGGTATTGTAACCTTTACGCTGAAAGAAGATACCGAACTGGCTGCGAAAACTGTTGTTTGTAGTACACAATACTTCAAACTGGCAGAAAGCCTGGGTGGCGTAAAAAGCCTGTTGTGCCACCCTGCAACCATGACCCATAAATCGATACCTGTAGATCAACGCCATGCAGCTGGGGTAGTTGATAGCCTGATACGCTTGAGCATAGGCCTGGAAGATGTAAACGACCTGATAGCAGATATAGAACAAGCGTTACAGAAGGTGTATATCAACCAACCAGCCGAAACAATAGCAGCATTCCAATAATTACCAACAAACTGTTTAAACAATTCAAACTAATTCAACATGTCTATCCAACAAAAGAAATTAAACATTGGCCTGTTTGGCTTTGGCGTAGTAGGTACTGGCCTTTACAAAGTTTTACAACAAACACCATCGCTAAACGCGCAGATACAAAAAGTATGTATCAAACACCCTGAAAAAAAACGTGAAGCACCTCAGCAACTATTTACAACAGAAGCAAATACCTTACTAAACAATAAAGACATTAACGTAATAGTAGAGCTGATAGATGATGCAGATGCCGCTTATTTTATTGTAAGCAATGCTTTAAAATCTGGCAAAGCTGTGGTAAGCGCCAACAAAAAAATGATAGCCGAACATCTTATAGAATTATTAGAACTACAGGAAAAATACAATGTGCCTTTTCTATACGAGTCAGCTTGTTGCGCCAGCATACCCGTTATCCGAAATCTGGAAGAGTATTACGATAATGACCTGCTGCAAAGCATTAGTGGTATAGTGAACGGATCGACCAATTATATCCTCACACGTGTATCAGAAGATAAAAAAGATTTTCAACAGGCACTGTTACAAGCGCAGATAGAAGGATTTGCAGAAAGCGATCCCACATTGGATATAGAAGGAATTGATGCAGTGAACAAGCTATCTATACTATTAACACATGCCTATGGTATAATAAGTGACCCTAAAGAAATAGTGCATGCCGGCATTAGTCAGCTGCAAGAACATGATGCTGTATTTGCTAAAGAAAAGGACTATGAGATAAAACTGGTAGCCCAAGCTAAAAAGCTGAATAACGGGCAGATAGCCGCATTTGTACTACCACAGTTTGTAACAAGTGAAAGCCAGCTTAACAATGTAAAAAATGAATACAACGGCGTAGTAATAGAAAGTGGTTTTGCTGATAAACAATTTTTCTACGGGAAGGGTGCTGGCAGTTTTCCTACCGCATCTGCTGTATTAAGCGATCTTTCAGCATTGCGGTATGACTACAAATACGAATACAAAAAATTAAAACAAAGCAATAAACCTTCTCTCACCAACGATTTCCTGCTGCGCGTATACATTAGCTTCGAAGGCTTGTTTCAAGTGCCGCACGAGCGTTTTGAACGTATTGAAGAATGGAGCAGCAATGACAGGCGATGTTATGTAATTGGAGTTATCCAGTTTTCCAGGCTGGCAAATGAGGACTGGTGGCGCAAAAAAAATGCATCGCTAATAGTATGTCCCGACGCTTTTGTTGAAGATGAAGTTTTTCAGGAAGCGACCCTACAAGACAGTACATTGATCATAGCTTAAAAACGCTCCTCAGCACCCAAACCGAATAGGGCATAATCATATACGGCCGGGTCATCAGGGTTCAGTTCACTAAGCTGTTGGGTAAGCGCTAAGGCATTGTTCCAATCCGACTTATTATTTGGCAATAATTGAAGACGCTCCGCAACCCGTGCCACGTGCACATCAAGCGGGCATACTAACTGGCGTGGACTTATCTTCTCCCATATACCCAGGTCCACGCCGTTGGTATCTTTCCGCACCATCCAGCGCAAGTACATATTGATACGTTTACAGGCCGACTTGCGTGCAGGTGTTGCAATGTGCTTACGTGTGCGCTCAGGATGTTCTATTGAAAAAAAATACTCGTGAAAATGAACCAATGCCCGCTCTACCGTATCGTCAGTATACACTGCTTCAGGCACAAATGCATCCTCCAACGACTCGTGTGCACGATAGTGATAGCGCAACAGATGTATAAAATATAAAAGATCGGTAGCGTTGAACGTTCGGTGCGCAAAGGTGAGGAAACGTTTCATATCCGTTTCTTCGTGATGCAGGATGAAATCGTGCGGGCTGTGATCCATCCACTGCATTAGCTTCCGGTTACTATTTATAATAGTAGTGCGGTTGCCCCAGGCAAGTACAGCCGCAAAAAGCCCCGATATTTCTTTGTCTTGCTTTTTGCTGAATGAGTGAGGTATACATACAGGATCGCCTTTAATAAAAGAAGGCTGATTATACAGCCTTACTTTTTCATCCAATAAATTTTTAATTTGATGTATCCTCACTTTGTTCATTAGAATATACCCAATACCTTTTTCTTTTTAACGCGTACTTTTATCATACGAATATCTTTAGCAGGTCTGTCAGTTTGGTTACGTGGCTCTGCAGCAATTCTTTCTACTACATCCATCCCTTCTTCTACCATGCCAAACACAGTATAGCTACCATCTAAATGCGGTGTACCACCTTTATTCTTATATATATTACGTTGTACAGGGGTAAATTTGCGTCCTGTTTTTGCTGATATATTGTCGAGTTCGCTATCAGTGAATTTTTTTCCAAGTACTATATAAAACTGGCAACCTGAAGAAGCTTTTTCAGGGTTATTATCGCGAGCCATACCTACCGCCCCGTGTTTATGATAGTTTACCAAATTTATTTCAGCGGGAATCTTATATCCCACATCACCTTCGCCCAACTGTTTATCAGCGTCAGCTCTTTTCGAATCAGGATCGCCTCCTTGTATTACAAATTGAGGTATAACCCTGTGAAAAAGCGTACTATCATAAAATTTCTCCTTTGTAAGCTTTAACATATTATCCCGATGTTTGGGTGTATTCTCATATAACGCTATTACTATATCGCCATATTCGGTTTTAATGGAAATTTTATCCTTGTGTATTTTTTGTGCAAAGCTTGTTGTAAACAAACAGATACCCATAAGGGTAAATAAGGTTCTTCTCATTGCTGGTATAGAATTATTGTGCGAACATAGTGACAAAAAATTAAATTAGCTTATTATATACTCTTTATGGGGCGTAAAACACAAACGGTATTAGGCGTATTTATGCCCGACTGGATTACAGGTTATACGAAAAGAAAACCCGTAGTACCATTTAACCCTACACGCTCTGAACGTATAAGACCCGAAACGCTACAACCTGTTTATACTGTATTCCGGTACAATGCTGAAGAATATACCGAAGGGGATTCTACCTTAGGCAAAGCATGTGCCTTTGCAGAACCCGATACGAAAGTGACCTGGATAAATGTAGATGGGCTAAAAAAGAGTGACATTGAGGATTTGGCTGCAACATACAATATACACCAATTGATAGTTGAAGACATTTTGAGCTCGGGGCAGCGGGCTAAAATGGATGAAACTGACGAAGTGATATTCTGTCTATTACCTATGTTATATTACAACTCCGGTACGGGCGAAATAGAAACCGAGCAGGTAAGTATTATATTAGGAAAGGGGTTTGTTATTTCCTTCCAGGAAGATAAGGAACGCGATGTATTTGAACCTGTACGCGAGCGGATAAGAAATAATCATGTAAAAACACGCCAAAGGCCTGCAGATTATCTTTGTTACAGCCTGGTAGATGTTATTGTAGACAGCTATTTTGGTGTGATTGATAAGATAAATGAAAGACTTGAACGACTTGAAGATGCCCTTATATTGCAAAAAGAGAAGGATGCAATGGCAAAGATCAGCATACTGCGTAGAGTAGTGCTTGACTTAAAGCGTTACATCTCGCCCGTGCGGGATCTAGTAGGAGGATTGCTACGTAGCGATAGCCCCCTGCTTGAAGAACGCCATTCGAAGTATTATAAAGATGTTTTAGACCATATTACGCAGGCTAACGAATATGTAGACAATTACCGCGAGATGTTGGTCAACCTACAGGATCTGTCAATGAGCCAGGTAAATATCAGAATGAATAAGGTAATGAAAGTATTTACTATGGTAGCTACGCTTTTAGCACCCCCTACCGTAATAGGGGGCATATTCGGTATGAACTTTGATGTGATACCCTTTACTCATCAGGCCACAGGATTTTATTTAGCTGTTGCTGTGATGCTCATCATACCCTTAATAATGTTGATATGGTTTAAAAGGCAGGGGTGGTTTGACTAGCTTTAGATAGAAACTTAACAGAAATATCTATTTTTACCCTAAATACTCATACGACTACTTATTCATGCAAAGCAGCAACAGTAATCAAAATGCACTTGCCCGGTTTTATAATGATTTTATAAACCTATTACGGTATTGCGTTGCACATATTAGAAACCACTGGATACTGTTTTTTTCGTGTATTATAATTGCAACCACTATATTGTATCTCAAGGTAAATGGTGGTAAAAAATATTACGATATATCTTTTACTGTTTCTTATGAGGAACTAGCCAGAAAGATATACGGCGATCGACTTTCTAAAATCAATACGTTGCTGGAACTGCGCCAATATGACAAATTAATAAACTATTTAGGTGTAAATAAAGATATTGCGCAAAAACTATTAAGTGTAAGAGGTAAAAACATACTGGGTGAGGATTTAACGGAAGACATGAACCTTGAGAAGATACCTTTTGTTGTTACAATGAGAGTTAAGGACACAAATTCCATTACAGAATTGCAAAATGGTATAGTAAACTATCTGGAAACAGGTACGCCTTATCTGGTAAGTAGAAAAGCTATTAAAATGGAAGAAGTTGACAATGAGATTTTGTTTATAGATAAGCAACTATCAATGATGGATAGTTTAAAGCGTAGATATAATGAAATATCATTTGCCAATAGCGAGATCATGAATTCTGCCGATGAAAAAGCTCAAACATCTTTAGGGTCAGTATACTCATTTTCCTACACGCTTTATAAAAGAAAGCAGGAATTACTACGCAAAAAGGCTATGCCTAATAATTTGCAAATAATTGACGATGCGATAGTACCTGAAGAAACCAAAAAGCCGCTATTACTTCTTGTTCTGGCAGGCATTGTAGCAGGCAGTATGATCTATGTAGTTATTGCCGGTATATTAATGCCCGTATTCAGAAGAATTGATTAAACGATCTCCTGGCACAGTTCTACTAAAATTCCATTGGTACTTTTAGGATGTAAAAAGCATATCTTTTTGTTATCAGCACCAAGCTTAGGTTCCGAGCTAAGCAACTCAAAACCCAACGCTTGCAATCGCTTCATTTCAGCTTCTATATTTTCCACTTCAAAAGCGAGGTGATGAATGCCTTCTCCTTTTTTTGAGATAAACTTTGAAATAGCACTATTATCATTGGATGCTTGCAGCAATTCAATTTTGGCTTCTCCTGTTTTAAAAAAAGCTGTCTTTACGCCTTCGCTTACTACTTCTTCCGTTTTGTAGCATGGCGTATTCAGCAATTGTTCAAATAGCGGAATAGATTTAGCCAAATCTTTTACTGCTATACCTATATGCTCAATATTCAGCATTTTCAATAAGTTTTACAAATGGTATTATATAAAGCCGCAATGTGCTTCGATGCCCTAAAGTAGCTCATTTGACATAACTTTGCGGTAATGTGTAAAGATAATAGTATCACATTATTTTTAAATGACTGGAGCACCCATATATCTGGATAATAATGCCACAACTCCTTGCGATCCAAGAGTACTGGAGGCTATGCTCCCCTATTTCACACAAAAATTTGGTAATGCTGCCAGCCATACGCATTCATTTGGATGGGTAGCTGAAGAAGCTGTTGATCAGGCTCGCGAACAGGTAGCAAAGCTGATAAATGCAGAACCTAATGAGATCATTTTCACATCGGGTGCCACTGAGGCTGGCAATCTTGCCATAAAGGGTGTAGCTGAATTGTATGCCAATAAAGGCAATCATATTATTACCTGCGCTACAGAACATAAAGCAGTATTAGATACTTGCAAGCGTATTGAACAGTTAGGTGGAGAAATAACATACTTGCCCGTTAATAGCGATGGTTTAGTTGACCTGCAAGAGCTTGAAAATGCTATTACTGGCAAAACTGTTCTTGTAGCCATTATGTATGGCAATAACGAAACCGGGGTAATACAACCCATTCATAAAATAAGCTCCATTACCCGCCAGCATAACGTATTGCTATTTAGCGATGCTACTCAAGCAATAGGGAAAGTAGCGGTAGATGTGCAAGCTGAAGGTATAGATATTATGGCCTTCAGTGCACACAAAATGTATGGTCCTAAAGGCATTGGCGCATTATACGTACGCCGTAAAAATCCGCGTGTTCGCCTTGCAGCTCAAATAGAGGGCGGTGGGCATGAACGTGGTTTGAGGAGCGGTACTCTTAACATACCTGGTATAGTAGGGTTTGGCAAAGCTTGCAAAATATGTATAGAAGAAATGCAGGAAGACGCAAAAAGGTTGACCTTCTTGCGAAACAAGCTTGAAGCAGCTTTGCTGGCTTTAGGGGGTATACATATAAACGGCTCAACCAACAAAAGGCTGCCTAATGTGAGCAATATGCGTTTCAATGGCATTAATAGCAGTAGCATGATTAGCTATAATAAAAACATTGCTATGTCTACCGGCTCTGCTTGTACCTCGGCTTCCGGCCAACCATCTCATGTATTACAAGCCATGAGATTAGATACTGAATCATTAAGAAGTTCAATTCGCTTTTCGCTAGGACGCTTTACAACTGAAGCTGAAATCAATACTGCAATTAGTACTCTTAAAGAGTCTATAATGACATTACGCAGATTACCAGAATTTGAAAAACAATAATAATTTACAATTGAAAAGAGGTTTATTATAAAATAATTATCTATGATCAGCATAAGTGAAAAGGCAAAAGAAAAGATAATAGAACTTAAAAAGAATGCAGCACTTGATGATGCTTACTTTTTAAGGGTAGGTGTAGTTGGTGGCGGGTGTTCAGGCCTATCTTATAAACTGGATTTCGATAATGAACAACAACCCAACGACCAAATTTTTGAGGATAAAGGGGTAAGAATTGTGACAGATTTAAAAAGCTTTCTTTATTTATGTGATACCACACTTGATTTTTCTGATGGATTGAATGGTAAGGGATTTCATTTTATTAATCCGAACGCTAGCCGAACCTGTGGATGCGGCGAAAGTTTTGCCGTCTAACTTCTTTAAATTATATGGAAAAGGGCCCTGTAAGGGCCCTTTATCTATCATTCAACCTCATAATCACACCTCACTGTCTTATCTTAATTACCACCATCATTAGGCGGCAATACTACAGATGCATCCAAATAGTTGATATTGCGGATCTTATTTTTTTGCACACCATCATTTATTTTGGTTTCTTTTCCTTCATATGCTCCATTAGGATCATCATAACTAACTAAAAATCTTGGATTTCTCCTATTACTATTAACTGCTACAGGACGATAGCCCATATTTACCTGAGTATTTAATAAACTCAGAGATGGATCGGGTGCCTCAGTAACAACTTGGGCACCTTGTTTTTGCTTTTTAGCAGAATGTTCGTCACATACCTTATATCCATTTCCGTGCATGCATACATTATAATTTATAGCATTGGCACTTTTTGTAGTTTGTGCAGTGGCATCTGCCTGGGATAAAAAGGCGATACCGAGTGCGAATATTATCTGTTTCATAATATAAAATTTTAAGTGTTATTCGTTTCTACTTATTTCTATTCTACCTATTTGAAAATTATTCCTTTGACAAATAATATTGACAACCAGCATTTTATAAAATTATTATCGAAAGACACATTGTAGAAATGCTGTGTTATTTCCCCATCTCATTATTTAGATGGGGTGTTACCTACCTTAGGTATTTCATTATAATAGGTAGGCTTAGTAAGGTTAAAATCTTCATATCCAAAAATGCTGATATTGTATTGCCTTTCAATATTTGATTCTACCCTGCCATTGGGATTTGAATTAATTGGATTACTAAAACCAGGCGTTACGTAATATCCATTGCCTGTTAACTGTGTACTATTCATATCAATAGTATTGTCTTTATTATAAAACATACTATTGTTTTGAAAAGACGCATTTTCCACCGTAGGAATATATGTTGCCGGCTGGTTAGTTACCGTACTGGCTTGTTGCGCAAGGCTATTAATTGTAAATAACCCTGAAATGATCGTAGTAAATAATATCCGTTTCATATACACAATGCTTTAGTCATGTAATTCAGTAACTAAAATCGATCCCCGAACCTTATAATTTTGCCAAATTGTATCTGTATTACTTATTATATTATTAGCCATATTGATGGGCAAAACGGCATTTATTAAGTATTTTTGTAAAAATTTAGTTGCAGATGTTAAAGACTGGAAATACTATAGTGAGTATTTATACTGAAATGACTCCAAACCCGGAGACTATGAAATTTGTTGCTAACAAATTATTATATCCCGGAAAAAGTATTGATTTTGCTGACGAAGCCAGCGCCGAACCCTCTCCTTTGGCTAAAGAACTATTTGCCTTCCCTTTTATACGCAGTGTATTTATAGCCAGCAACTTTGTTACGCTTACTAAAACGCCTGATACGCAATGGGATGAAGTAATACCGTCTATACGTGAATTCCTAAAACAATATTTAGAAGAAGGTAAAGTAGTAATAAACGAAGATAAAGTTGTAGTTAAAAAACAAAGTAATGAAGTTAATGCTGATGATACAGATGTAGTTAAACGCATTAAAGAATTGCTTGAAAACTATGTGAAGCCAGCAGTAGAAATGGACGGTGGCGCCATTAGCTTTAAAGGGTATGATAATGGTGTAGTAAAATTGATGATGCAAGGTTCGTGCTCAGGTTGCCCGTCTTCTATGATAACCCTTAAAGCAGGTATTGAAGGAATGATGAAACGTATGATACCTGAAGTACAGGAAGTTGTTGCAGAATCTGAATAATACTAAAACATAAAAAAATCTTCTGACGGTAGCCAATTGGCTACCGTTTATATTTTATAGTATGTACTGTTTATCTTATTTTTAAGCATCTTAGCTCACACAATAATGAGTATTCAAAATAACTACGAAGCGATAATGGCCGGTGGCATTGGCAGTCGCTTTTGGCCAGTTAGCCGCACTAAACATCCCAAACAATTTATTGATCTGCTTGGTACAGGACGCTCTCTTATTCAATGGACCTACCACCGATTCAAGCATATTTGCCCTAAGGAAAACATTTATTTTATAACCAATCAGCAATATATTGCTACACTTAAAGAGCAAATACCTGAAGTGAGTGATGAAAATATCATTAGCGAACCATCACGAAAAAATACAGCTCCATGTGCCGCTTATTTTGCTCATAAAATGCTGGCCTTAAATCCTAATGCTAACATCATTATGTCACCTGCAGATCATCTGATAATGGATGAGCGTGCATTTGAACGCACCTGTTACGATGCTTTAGATTTTGTTGCTAAAAACGATGCGTTACTAACGCTAGGCATTAAGCCTACCAGGCCTGATACAGGTTATGGCTATATACAATATGATGTTGAAGATGAGATAGATAAAGTTTACCGCGTTAAAACCTTTACCGAAAAACCATCTTTGGATCTTGCACGTACTTTTTTAAAAAGCGGCGATTTCCTGTGGAATTCTGGCATATTTGTTTGGAATGTTAAGACAATAGTAAATGAGCTTGAAAAACATTTGCCCGAAATGAATGAAGTATTTGAGCAAGCAAAGGATGTATATAATACTCCTAACGAGGCGGCTGTTATTAATGATTTATACTCTCAATGCACTAATATTTCTATCGATTATGGTATCATGGAAAAAGCTAAAAACGTGTATGTAATCCCATCCTATTTTGGTTGGTGCGACCTTGGTACCTGGGAAAGTGCTTATGACAATTCAGACAAGGATTATTTGGGCAACGCGGTGTATGGAAGCAACGTAATGATAATTGATGCCACAGAGTGTATGGTGAAGGCCCCTGATAAAAAGCTTGTTGTATTGCAAGGGTTGGAGCAGTTTATCGTAATTGACACGCCCGATGTATTGTTGGTTTGTGAACGCAGCCGCGAACAACAGATAAAGGAATATGTAGCTGAAGTAAAACGTAATAAGGGCGAAAATTATCTGTAGCATGCAATTACCGCGCAAGCATTCAGTCGAAGGCACTACGATTTTTACAGTAATGAGTAGCTTAGCTCAGCAATACAGTGCTATCAATTTATCGCAGGGATTCCCGGACTTCCCGATAGATGAACAATTAGGATCGCTCCTACAGGAGGCTGCCAATAGCGGTTTTAACCAATATGCGCCCATGCCCGGCCTACCTTTATTGCGTGATGCAATTGCTGCAGACTTTGCAAAACGTTATAGTGTTACCATAAATCCTGATACGGAAATAACCATAACCCCCGGTGCTACCTACGCCATATATACAGCTTTTACAGCCCTACTACAGCCAGGAGATGAGGTAATAGTTTTGGAGCCTGCTTACGACAGCTATATCCCTAATATAGAAATGAATGGCGCAACCCCTGTTATTGTTAGCCTGACAACGCCAACATTTGAGGTTGATTGGAACAAAGTTCAGGCGGCAATTACTAACAATACAAGGGCCATTATCGTTAATACGCCACACAACCCCACAGGCACCATATGGAGTAAAGAAGATTGGGATCAACTTGCCGAACTGGTTCGTAATACAAATATCGTGATACTCTCAGACGAAGTGTATGAACAACTCATTTTTGATGGCCGGAAGCATTACAGTATATTACAACACCCAGAGCTTAAATTGCGCAGCTTTGCACTTTATTCTTTTGGAAAAGTATTTCATAATACCGGCTGGAAAATAGGCTATTGCCTGGCAGCACCCCAGTTAACACAGGCATTCAGAAAAATCCATCAGTTCCTTTGTTTCTCAGTTAATACACCAGCGCAGTATGCTCTTGCTAAATACCTTTCTCACTCGACACCACCTAACATTACCCAACTTATACAAGGCAAAAGAGACCTGTTTCTGAAGCACTTAAAAGAAACTCCTTTTACAATTCACCAACCGGCTGCCGGCAGCTATTTTCAAACGGTTAGCTACGCCTCTATAAGTGATATGCCCGATACTGAATTTGCAAAATGGCTTACAATAGAGTATGGCGTAGCTACTATTCCTATCAGCGCTTTTTACAGCAGTAAAAAAGATGACAAGCTAATACGGTTCTGCTTTGCTAAAAACGATGAGACTTTATTGAATGCCTTTAGCGCATTGCAACAATTAAGAGCCGTAACTATCTAAACTATGCCCTCAACCCTCCTGAAAACATTCAAGGTTATTATCATCATAATTATCCTTGTACTGTTTGGCCGTATCGGCTATGTTTTGCTTACCAATTCCTATCCCGATGTGCTAGCAAGGGTATTGGGCAAAATGTATAAAGGTGATGCTTTTGATCTTGTATTGAATGACCCTGTTTACCTGTACACATACAAGGTGCTTAAAATATTAATACCACTACTTACTGTGTATATTTTTTTCAGGCTGTTGAGATATGCATTTACTACTAATAAGCCTGTATTTTTTTCAGGTGAAGACAAACCCTTTTATTGGATAAAAGCATCCTTGCATGAAAATAAATATTGGTTCAAACAGTTGGATCGTCCTGTTAAATTCAGTCTTATATGGCTTTTAGCTATACAGGCGCTATCCTTTCTATACCTAATAATTACTATACCATATCACTATGATGAAGCATGGACCTATACCAATTTTTGTGGCAATAGTATTATTTCTACACTTACATACTACCCTGCGCCCAACAACCATATCTTATTCAACCTGATAGCTAACTATACATTATACCTTCCTATAGATGAGATAATAGCTATCCGGCTACCAAGTTACATAGCCAGTTTATTTGCTACATGGTATTTTTTCAAGTTGGTAGCAAAACTATTTTCAAACAGCATTAGCCTGTTATGTACCCTATTGTTCACTTTTTCATATTGTATTATCGTATACAGCATACAAGCAAGAGGTTATGCCTTACTAGTCTTTTTTAGTTTAATGTGCATATATGCTTTCGTCAATATAGTTGCCGGCCGGCAAGTCAATAAATACCTGGTGGTTTATTCACTAGCCACTATCGGAGGCTTCGTTACCATTCCATCGTTTTTATATTTCTACCTACCAGCTAGCCTGGTTTTATTCTTCATATTGCTTATCAATAAAAAAAATCAACATGTTCGGGGCTTGGTACTAAGTGGTATAAGTTCTGCTATAATAACCTTATTATTCTACCTTCCAATTATATTGCTCATGGGGGGAGATACCCTGACCGAGAATAATGGTGTGATAAAACGTAGTTATGACTATATCGTAGCTAACATGTATGAACATTTTACTCAAACATGGGCATTTTTAACTGGTATTGAAAATATTAATTTATTCTGGTTGAGCCTTTTATTAGCAGGCCCTGCTTTCTTTTTGTTTGGGAAGAATAGGTTAAAACGGCATATAGCCTTGCTATGTATAGTATTACTTCTCTCACCACTCCCCATACTTCTTATACACCAGGTCATTCCTTTTGCGCGTACATGGATATTCTTATCAGTACCTCTATACATTAGTATTGGGTATTTATTGAGTTTAATAGCTCCGCTATTAAAAAGCATCCAATTAAAACATCCGCTCCAAACTGTGATTTATACTGCAGTAGTCATCACATACGGCATTGGGGCTACATTAAGGTTTGTGAACGAACATAGGGAATCTAATGCTATTGACTACGTGTCACGTGAATATGTTCAGCTTATAAAGCCCTATTACGGCAACATACAGTTAATCAGGTTCAACCCGGATAATATGGGTTTTTATCTTGCCGAAAATATTCAGTTTGAAATATTCAGGCAAACCGGCAAAAAAATAACCTTGTATTATTTAGATAAGATAGATCCTCCCAATAGCGAATTAATCGTACTGCCTGTATCCGATTTGAAGACCCCAATACCGCTAACATACAAGCCAATTGGCTTTAGCAATAACTTTTTCAAAGTATATCTTAGAAATGATCTCTGAGGTGCTCGTATGCCAGTTTCGTTATTAACAATGATACCACCACAATAAAAAACACTCTTATATATCGGCTACCTTTCTTTAGTGCAAATTGAGCACCTGTGTAGTTGCCCAGCATATTACTAACCCCTACAGGAATAGCTATCTCCCAAATAATACTGCCTTTTACAAAAAAGAATATTAATGCTGATATATTGGTAATGCAATTGATGATCTTAGCATTGGCCGATGCATGCAGGAAATCATATCCGAAAAGTGAGATGAAGGCAAATACAAAAAAACTGCCTGTGCCAGGCCCTATTAAACCATCGTAAAACCCAATGCATAGCCCTGTAGCAATAGCATATACATAGTACCTGATTTTAGTTAAGCTCTTCTGCTGATGATGCAGGCCAAAGTTCTTGCGAAAGATAGTATAGACCAGCACCAGCAATAGTATACAAATGATAACCGGCATGAACTGCTCTTTGTGTACATGGCTTACCAGCAATGCACCACTGAAAGAACCCACAAATGCTGCCAGCAAAGCAGGTGTAAGATGCCCCCAATCGATAGTGACCCGTTTCATATATTTCACTGCCGACACGCTGGTGCCTAAAAACGAAGCCGTTTTATTGGTAGCTAAGGTTTGCGCTAAACCTAGCTGCGGTAGCAATATGAACATAGCGGGTAATTGTATTAACCCACCACCGCCTACCATGGCTTCAATAAAACCTGCCAGGAATGCAAATAAAAAAAGCAGTACCATCTCCAACATGGCGTTAAAGTACTATTTAAAGGCAAAAAATTAGCCGCTTGGCAGCGGCTAATTGTATTAATAAGTAATTACTTGTTGCTCTATATGCTCCGGCATTTTACGGAACTCGTATTGCTGGTTTCGTAACTGTGGTTCAAAGCCTGCTTCACGTATCGCAGCCTGTATGCCATCGGCAGTAAAGCGGTGAGGGGCACCTGCAGCACTTACTACATTCTCTTCTATCATTATAGAACCGAAATCATTAGCACCTGCATGCATACATATTTGGGCAGTTTGCTTACCTACCGTCAGCCACGATGCTGCAATGTTCTTTACATTAGGTAGCATGATACGGCTCATGGCTATCATACGTATATATTCTTCGGCAGTAGTTAGGTTTTTGGTTCCACGTATACGTTTCAGTAGCGTATCTACATCCTGAAATGTCCACGGTATAAATGCTATAAAGCCCTTTGAGCTCTCAGGTTTCTTTGCTTGTACTTCACGTATTTTTACCAGGTGCTCAAAACGTTCAAGAATAGTTTCTACGTGCCCAAACATCATGGTAGCAGTAGTTGTCAGCCCTATATTATGCGCTTCATGCATAATATCCAGCCATTCCTGCGCACCGCATTTGCCTTTCGATATCAGCCTACGCACACGGTCGTTCAGTATCTCAGCCCCGGGGCCAGGCATACTATCCATACCTGCCTCTTTAAGTGCCAGTAGAGCTTCGCGATGTGACACCCCCGATACCTTGCAAATATGTGCTACTTCGGGTGGGCCTAATGCATGCAGTTTCAGGTTGGGGTATAACTCTTTTAATTGTTTAAAGAGGTCAACATAATAGTCTAGTCCCAGTTCAGGGTTATGCCCACCTTGCAGCAGTAACTGTTCGCCACCATATCTGAATGTTTCTTCTATTTTTACCTTGTAGGTTTCTATATCAGTTACATAACCTTCGGCATGGCCGGGTATACGGTAAAAATTACAAAACTTACAGTTGGCCACACAAGTATTGGTGGTATTCATATTCCTATCAATGATCCAGGTAACTTTCCCGTGTGGAAGCTGCATTTTACGTAGCTCATTACCTATATACATCAGATCGGTCAACAGGGCATTTTCAAACAGGAATACACCTTCTTCCGCACTTAAAAACTCAAATCGCATAGCGCGATCGTACAACTCTGATAATTGCATGAATAGAACGTAATAAGTAGCAAAAGTAGCTTAAAATAAGCAGCAGAACTATATAATATGCCGATAGTATAATAAGTTAATTCGCAGCAATACTTGGAAAATATGGCTGTTAATTTTGTTATTTTGTACTGCAATGGCAACAGGCATACTTACATTATTTGGAGACGAAGAACCGGCACCCGAGGATATCAATGCCGTGGGTAAAAGCCGGACTCTACCCAAAGAAAAAAAGGAAGGGGCAAAAAAGGCCCTTAAAGCCGACCCTGCATCAAGTCGTATTGCAGAAAAACCCAAACCGGTAGCAAAGCCTAAAGCTAAAAAGGTAGCCAAATCTCAAACTAAAGAAGAAACCGTCAAAACAGAAATACTGGAAGGATGGGTTCCGGAAAAACAATATTATTCTATTGGCGAAGTAGCTTCGCTGTTTAGGGTAGCTACATCTCATATCCGTTTCTGGACAAAGGAATTTGATATGCGTGTACGCACTACTCGTAAAGGAGACCGACTTTACGCACCCGACCAAATAAAAGAGTTGCGCGCTATATATAATCTGGTAAAGGAACGTGGTTATACCATAGCAGGCGCTAAAGCCAAACTTAAATCGGATAAAAAGGCTTCGGTAGAAACTATAGACCTGAAAAAGTCAATGCTACAACTGAGGAATAAACTATTACATATAAGAAACCAGTTAGGATAGGAACATGAAAATAATAATAA
>JAEZIL010000114.1 GCA_023436685.1 Bacteroidota bacterium
GCTTGTGCCTACTGCCTCTACCATGTCTACACTGTTTTCCTGAGATTCGCCACTACCCATCGACAGTGGATACGTCCATATAGGATTTAGTGTAGCAGGGTCTATCAGCATATTGCGGATAGCCATTACAGGCCCGGCGTCTTTCTTAGCGTTTTCAGACCCTGTTATATAATAGTCGCCGCTTTTGGTGAAAACAATACGGTTGGCCATATCAAAGTCTTCACTAAGGCCTGTGCCATTGTCGGTATCATAAAACCGCATATTGGTAGGTACCAGGCTGGTGCTAAGCGTAGCTACAAAGGCTACTTTAGGTGCATCTTCTTTCAGCGCCTCGCGCGATGCCGTACCACACACTACTATCACCCTGCGCTTGCGGTCGTACATAGCATCCATCGGGTACAGGTTAGGATACTCAGGGTTGATACTTGTCATCAGCGATTGGGCGGCTACGCCACCTGTTGGGTCTACGATCATTGTGTTCACTACTACCAGGCCAGTTGTTAGCGACCTGTGGTAAGCAGTAAGCAAATATTTATCGCCACTTAAATAGGTGAGGTCTACGTTGCGGTCATCAATATTTTCCTGGTTAATAACTGCATTGCTCAATATACCTCCTGCCTGGTCGTACCGGGTAAAGTGTATACTGTTGTCGTTCTTGCCCGATGGATCGAAACGTGTTTCGGTCATCAGGTATTCACCTGTTCCCGGCCGGGGTTCTACTGTAGATTGGGCCATGTTTGGCTCGTAAAAATAGGCGATACTCTGCGCCCTGGCAGTAGTGTACAGTGTGGCTGCTGCACAAAAAAGCAACATGTGTTTTTTCATGGTCGAAAAAAGGTTTTATTGATAGTGAAAAAATGAGGAAGTACTGTGCTGTAAATAAACAGCACAGTACAGCTTATAATTATTGTGTTATTGTTATGCGTTCTGTAACGGTGTTTGTGCCGTCAGCAGTCATTTGCAGCAGGTATATACCAGCGCTTACATTGGCAGGCAATGCAAGTGTTACGGTATTACTGTTTGTATTGCTGCTGTGCAATACGGCTATTTTTTTGCCTGTTACATCGTGCAGCGATATTTGCGTATTCTTGTTGTTGTACGCACTGCCCAGCTCAATATTTATCTTATCTGTAGCGGGGTTAGGGTATATTTTAAGTTTGCCTTTTGCTACATCTTCAACACTGGTTGTGTTTTCTTCCCTATAGTATCCCGAACCACAATCGGCACTACCCCAATAGCTGATAGGCATATTGAACAGATTAGCAGGTGGTGTGGTCCATGGTGGCATATAGTTGGCTATATTAGGCGCAGGGAATGTAGAATAGTCGTTGAAGTCGAGCCCATACTGGCAGTTAAGGTCTTTACAGCCATTTTTTGTGAACGGATCTACATCAAGAAATTTGGTATTGATATTGCCTGTAATGCCTTTTATAGGCGTTACCACGCTGTACGGGCGGAAGGGTGCTTCTCTATCAGCAAAGTTGTTCAGGTATACCGGCACAGCATAAAATACATTGGAAGGCGTATATAGGTCACCAAGGGTCCAGTAAGGCGAATTACTTACTACGGTATAATACTCTACATGATCTATAAAAGTAGCAAGCGGGGTGGTAACATTGATACTTGCCATGAATGGAGTAGCTTCCTGGTCTCCCGAATAGCAATTGCCTCCCTGTGCACGATATTTCATGCCACTTATTACTACTTCCCCGGGGTTATTGCCTACGGCTATATTGTGCCCCCAGCCTTTGTAGCTAAACACAGTTTCAATGAATGGGTTCAATACATTGCCACTGAAGGGGTCAATACGTAAGAAATACCATTTATTCGAACTGCTGTTGACAAGCGTGAAAAACTCGAAAGGCAAGCCGCTTGCTCCTACTGTTTCAGCCATATCTACGCTGTTTTCGTAAGAGTAGGTGTTGTTGAAAGCAATAGGGTTCGACCATGCAATGTTTAACGTGGTTGGATCTATCAGCATATTACGTATACCCATCAGGTGGTTACCACCTTTGTCAACATTTTCTGATCCTGTAATATAGTACCTGCCTGTACTGTTCAGCACTATGCGGTTAGCCATATCAAAATCGCCATTAGTCATTACCACAGGGTTACTGTCGTAAAACATCATATTAGTAGTAGTTAATGTATTAGGGTCAACTGTTGCTACAAATGCCACTTTTGTTTGGTCTTGTGCAAAGTCGCCCTTGCTGGCCATGCCGCATATCACATATTGGTTGAACATGGGGTCAAAAACGGCATCCATCGCATACAGGTTAGGGTAGTGCGGGTCAAGGCTCTCCATTAGTACTGAAGGTATTGCTATGTTGCCGTTAACGTCTATCAGCATATTGCTTACATATACCTTGCCCGACCCAACGGGGCTATAATAGGATGTAAGCAGGAACTTATTGCTGCCAGCCCAGTTGGTAATATCTACGTTACGATCATCAACACCCGGTTCATCTATTATTATATCGTCTGGAAAAATAATATTGCCTGCCTGGTCGTAGTGGGTAAAATGAATACTATTGTCCATTGCACCGGTAGGGTCATATCGCGTTTCTGTCATTACATACTCGCTAGCGCCTATTACAGGTTCTACTGTACGTTGGCCAAATGTTTCATTGTAAAAGTGTGTCCAGGTTTGTGCTGTGGCATTGCTGCACAAGGCTGCCGCTGCAAACATGAATAGCATTGTCTTTTTCATAGTAAAAGTTTATTTGTGGTAAAAAGGGAACAACAAATTATATGGTACACCCGGGCCGTTTAGCAATTCATTTTATTTGCTAACAGCAATACAAATGCAGTTGTTACTGCCTATGTAGGTGTACTTTTTATTGAAAGGGTTATAGCTATAATGTACTTATAAATCCCTGTCTGCCGGCCGGCTGCTTAAAATTGGTCTCTCTCTTAAATATTGTTCTGGTGATATCGGAAAACGAAGGTAAAAGAATATTTCATATACATGCCACCGTTATTTAACGGTGGCTTTGTGTTGGCAAAAAAGGTTATTTTTTAGCTGGTGCTATCCTTTTGTATAGCAGGTGTGCACAGTATAATGGGGTATATTGCAGTAGTAATTTTAGCGCTATGGAATTTGGTATCAGCACTTTTGGCGAAGCCGCCCCCGATAATACAGCAGGTAATGCAGTGAACGCACATAAGCGTGCGCAGGAGCTGATAGCTGAAGGTAAACTGGCCGATAGCATTGGCCTGGATGTATATGCACTGGGCGAGCATCACCGCCCCGACTATATGATATCGGCACCTGAAGTAATGCTGGCTGCCGTAGCTGCTGTTACTAAAAACATAAAGCTTACCAGCGCTGTTACCGTACTAAGCTCGGCCGACCCTGTACGTACTTTTCAAAACTTCGCTACGCTCGATCTTATATCGGGTGGGCGTGCAGAGATAATGGCAGGGCGTGGTTCCTTTATCGAATCATTCCCGCTTTTTGGTTACCACCTGAACGACTACGACGCACTCTTTACCGAGAAGCTGGATATGCTGATGCAAATAAACGAGCAGGAAAAACTTACCTGGAGCGGTAAATTCCGCGCGCCAATAAACAATACAGGTATATATCCCCGCCCATACCAAAGCAGGCTGCCTATATGGATAGCCGTAGGTGGCACACCGGCATCGGTAGTGCGTGCGGGCAAACTTAACCTGCCGCTTACTATAGCTATATTGGGTGGCGATCCTGATCAGTTTGTACCGCTGGTAAACCTGTACAGGCGTTCGGCGCAGGAAGCAGGGCACGATGTGAATGCATTGCAACTATGCATCAACCAACACATGTATATAGCCGAAGATGATCAGCAAGCCAGCGATGAATTCTGGCCGGTATATTCAGGGGTTATGAATCGCATAGGCAAAGAGCGTGGCTGGTCGCCCATGAGCAGGGAGCATTTCGAAATGATGCGCGAACATTCAGGCTCGCTGCTGGTTGGTAGTCCTGAGCGCATTATAGAGAAACTGGTATATGGCTACAGCATTTTTAAGAATACACGTTTCCTGGCGCAAACCATCTCCGGCAATATCGATCCTAACAAACTGCTGCGCTCTATCGAATTGTTTGGTACCAAAGTAGCGCCTGAAGTGCGTAAGCGTATAGGGCAGTAATTATTGCACTTTGTTAGGTGTACAGTTTGCTGATGTGAAAATGATAATTAAATTATTTAATACGGTATCTGTATAAATGGCACTGTTCTTGTTTTAGCAAAAAAAGCAAACACAGCCCCCTATGAAAAAAGCCCTGCTCTCTCTGCTTGCTCTGCCCTTCATCGCTATGCAGTGCAACCCGCGCGAAGGTGCTGAATGCCATTACAGCATAAAGGTGCAAAATACATCGGGCAAAGATATTGTGCTGGCGCGCAACGGCAGTGGACTAAATAATGAGAACGTAGCTGTGATGGTAGACAATGTTGTTGATAACAGCGTGTATGAATACCACAGCGATGACTGCTGGGAGTTTCACCTGCGCAGCGATAGCAAAGAAGAAATATACCTGCTGGAGAAAGGAAGCATTAATGCCGATAGCGCAGTAAATGTTGATAGCTTGCAACAACGAGGTAACGTCCTAAGGCATATATCGCTCAGCAACGATGAGTTGAAGAAGAACTACTTCGTTATTGCGTATCCTTAGTTATTCAATCATTAGCTTACCTGAATAATTAGTAGTAGATCCAACACAGGTAATGTGATAGTAATACATCCCTGAGTTTAAAGCAATATTATTTAACCTTATTGTTGCTTCATTATTTATAGCGCGTACATATACTATTTGCCCTACGCTGTTAGTTAGTGTCAATTTACCGCTTATAGCCTCTGTTAGTTGAATGTTGAGTCCGTTATGTGCAGGTTGTGGATATATAGTAACCCCTTTTGTTTCACTTTCTATTGATGGAGCAGCAACTGGCTTGCATGAACTTAAGTTGAAAAGATAATTTGGCCTCGATGTTACAATATTTGGAATCCCATTTGCATTGGAGAAGCATACAACAGTAGCTGTTAGTGAGGTATGGTCTAATACATAACTAAATGGCCGATATGTATTTCCAATGCCTTCAATAATTATAGTTCCTTCGTCTACATGAAAGACTTTATGGTTGAATCCATTTATCAAAACTGTATCAATTTGGCTAATATGGGCTTCTTTTGTATCTCCTAGTGTATCTCCTACTTCCCAATTATAATCATACAATAAGAACTCTGGATTATTTCCCCATTTTATATAAACCACATTCGCAATGGTGTCTTCGCGTATATACACATCTTGCGAAGCAAGTTTGCTATAAGTATAGCCTCCTAACGTTACAGTACCACTATAAGACCAATTTTGCAATTGGGTACAATAGCATGGATGTGCTGTGTAAGTATTAATAACGCATTTATTCGTTGGGTCGCTGATGCGTACTTTTTGGGCAAATGACAAATCTGCAATGGACAGGAGCAGAAACGCTAGGATTATATGTAATTTCATAGGGGGAGGTATTATGTGAAATTATATAATAGGTGTCACTGCCGCAAGATGTACATGTCACCGTATTGTCAATACCCCTTATACCCTTATTACTATCCCCAAATAAATTCTCGTTACTTTTGCACATCTCAAAATTTCTGAATAGATATATATGAAACTGAGTAAAGTGCTCGATACCCTCGGTATAGATAAAGTAAACGAAGGTGCATCAACAGGTACCAAATGGCTGAAAGCCGGCGATGGTAAAATTGATTCTTATTCGCCTGTCGATGGTAAGCTTATCGCATCGGTACGCGGTGTAAACCGTAAAACTTACGATACTATAGTTGCGCAAGCCGATGCTGCTTTCGCCGAATGGCGTATGTGGCCTGCACCACGCCGCGGCGAAATAGTGCGCCAGGTAGGCGAGGCACTACGTAAAAATAAAGAAGCCCTTGGCCGCCTTGTTTCTTACGAAATGGGTAAGAGCCTGCAAGAGGGCTATGGCGAGGTGCAGGAGATGATAGACATCGCCGACTTTGCAGTAGGCCTGTCGCGCCAGTTGTATGGCCTTACTATGCACAGCGAGCGCCCTATGCACCGCATGTACGAGCAGTGGCACCCACTGGGCGTTGTAGGTATCATCAGTGCTTTCAACTTCCCCGTAGCTGTATGGAGCTGGAATAGCTTTATAGCATGGGTGTGCGGCAATACTGCTGTTTGGAAACCATCTGAAAAAACTCCGTTGACGGCTATCGCCTGTCAGAATATCATAGCCGATGTATTCAAGGCCAATAAAGTGCCTGAAGGTGTTTGTGGCCTGGTAATAGGTGGCCGCGAAACAGGTGAATGGATGAGCAACGATACTCGTATACCACTTGTATCGGCAACGGGCAGCACCCGCATGGGTAAGGCCGTAGCCGCAGCAGTTGGCAGCCGCCTTGGCAAAAGCCTGCTGGAGTTGGGTGGCAACAATGCCATCATAGTATCGGAGCATGCCGATATGAACATAGCACTGCGTGCAGCTATATTTGGCGCCGTAGGTACTGCGGGCCAGCGTTGCACCACTACACGC
>JAEZIL010000183.1 GCA_023436685.1 Bacteroidota bacterium
CTGCTGCAGGCCGTGCTAAAAACCGCCGTGTAGCTATGGATCTGAAACTGAAGCAATAATAGTATCCTTTGCATAGTTAATAAGGCTTGCCAATGGCAAGCCTTATTTTTTACGTTACTTTTGGGTACAGGCGTACATGAAATGGCAAAAAATAAATATCGCTGATCTACAGGAATGCCAGCAACAACTATATGATATCGGTGCTTCATTATATCAATTGCCATCGTGGTTGCAGGCATTTCAAAATATAGGTTTCTTTAAACCACGATATTATAAATACACAACCCAAAACGGCTTTGCTTATTGCGGATTGCTGAGTATGCAAATTGGCATAGTTAAGGCTGCTATCATTTCGCACGGGCCGGTGTTGCATAATGTAAACGAATATGTACTGAATGAGCTACTGGACTCTTTAAAAGCCGAAGGTTTCACATTTGTACGCATGAGCGGTGAAATAGTGGATCGTTTAAAAACACTGCAACTACCTTACCGCCTTGTAGAAAAGCAAGATAGCTTTCCATTCTATAAAGATGTGCTGAACCATTTTATTGTACATAAACCTGAAAGCGCTGAAGCACTAAAGGCAAGCTTTAAACCAGCTGCCAGGAATAAAATAAACAAGGTTGAAAAGTTTGGCAGTTACCATTTTATAATAGACGACGAAGGGGAATACCTTGACGTTGTATATGAGCTTTTTATAAGAAAGGGTAATACAAACGGGTTTACATACCGCCCTAAGGAAAGTTACAGGCAATTGTTTGCGTATAATCATATTGTGAAGTTTGCGCGTTTCTATTTGTGCTTTTATAAAAACGTACTTGTAAATGCTATACTTATTGTGCGCGATAAAAATTATAGCATGAACATGTCGGGCGCACTTAACGAAGAACAGATACAAGAAAATGTTTCGCCTGCTGTTTACCTGCACTACTATGCTATGCAACAAGAGTTTTTTGTTGTAGGTACAGACAAATATGATATGCTATATTCTGAAGGTGCAATAGGTACATTCAAAAGAAATTTTAACCCAAAGCATATAACAGAAGACAGAATAGTTACTGTATTGTTTGAGCCGGTAAAATATAAACTGTATGCATCGCTCATGTTGAAATATGCTACAACCTTAAAAAATATTGGAAGAAAGGCAATATCTTTTATCAGGTAATGAAGCAAATAACTAAACTATTGAAAGCATTGATGCCACGAATGCTGGATGTGTATGTGTATGAACATCCACTTTCTATAACCCCTGTAAACATACCGTCGCTAGTTGATGTTGATATAAGTATAAATAAGCAGAACAAGCAATATACCTTCTATGCCAGCCACCAGGGTGTTGTAGTGAATGAAAACCATGTAATATTTGAGAACCGGCTAGGTAGACAACTGGGCTACGTTAATGTACCGATGCTTGCTAACAGCAATACCAGCGGACCATATAGGGGTAAAGGCATACAAGCATTAATGCTAACCAAAATAGTACGGCATTTTGCAGCAATGAATGAATATGACAGAGTAATGGTGTTTACCTATACCAGCAATACACCTATGCAACACGCTTTGAGAAAAGCCGGCTATACCAAGCTATACAGAGCTAAGGTTTATCGTATAGCAGGGTTAAGTGTATATGTAAAGAAAATGTATGAACTGTAGTGTTTTAATTAACAGCGTTTATTTGCGCTGCCGTAAAAGCATGGATAGTGATGCAACGATACTGCATTACAATGGCAGCCAGCTAAATAATGATCTGTTTGAATTATCGGTAGAGCACGGCAAGGAAAATGTACAGCTGACTGCTACAATAAAGCAGGAGCTTATAATAGAATTGTTTTACGTGCAGTTGCGGCTACAAAAGCAAGGGCCTATAAAATGCCTTAATAGATTTTATCAACTGGTAGAAATAAATAAGGAAATTGATGTTAACGACTTTACTCCTCTATATCTGCTATACCAGGATAGGCACCGGTATTATCTTCTAAACAATGCAAGGAATATATTTAACTATAGCGCAAAGGATGAAGGTGATCATTTAACCTTTGTTCTCTACATAGATGCGGCCGCAATGCACCCGGCATGGTCGCACAGGGAAACGGAGAGAAAATCTGATGCCGTACGATCCGTAGCTGCAAACCATCGATACAACTTATCATTTTCGGTAACAGAGATAGGAACGCAATCATTGCCACCTGTATTGTGCAGATATCCTTACGGCGCAGAGGCGGCATTTATCATTACCGACCATTGCGACTATGACCAGGTAGATACATTGCGCACCTTACTGCATGGCAATAATGGTAAAGGTGGCTGGCTTGGCAAGAGTTTAAAAATGACTAAAGGCGTTTTCGCTCTGAGATCGAACTATAAAAAACGCTGTCCAGCCACTACACTTGAAGATGAAAATTATAAGAAACTAATAGCCGAGCTATATGCTGATGGTAGTGAAATAGTACCACATGCCTTAAACCAATCGGGACAAATCAGTAAACAAGTTTTTGATACAGCTTTAGATGCCGTTAGCAAAGAATATAATTGCCGTACCTGGATAGACCATGGCAGCTACCAGAAATATACTTATTCTGTAGGCGGTGGGGAGAACGAGTATTGCTTGCTGGGCAGATTAAAACAACGGAATTATTTATCGCTATGGTCTTACTACGATGCTC
>JAEZIL010000222.1 GCA_023436685.1 Bacteroidota bacterium
GCACTGGACCCTCAAAGCAATCTTGACGAGCTGATGAACATAGTGGTAGTAGGTGGCGGGCCTACAGGTGTAGAACTAGCCGGATCGCTTGCTGAAATGAAAAAAAATGTACTGCCTCGCGACTACCCAGATATGGATTTCAGCAAGCTGAATATACACTTGCTGGAAGGTGGCCACGCTACCCTTGCACCAATGAGCAAAGCATCGCAGGAAAAATCGCAGCAATACCTGGAGCGCATGGGTGTTAAGGTATGGTTGAATACTATAGTACAAGATTACGATGGCCATACTGTAATCATGAAAGATGGCAGAACCATTGCATCGCGCAACATGATATGGGCAGCAGGTGTAACAGGGAATGTACCACAAGGCATAGCGACTGATGTATTAGTAAGAGGCAACCGTATAAAAGTAGACGAATATCATAGGGTTGATGGCCTTACCAATGTATTTGCACTGGGCGATATTGCTTATATGGAAACACCTGAGTGGCCTAAAGGCCATGCACAGCTTGCTAATGTTGCTATTAACCAGGCAAAAAACCTTGCACATAATATGAAACAGCTATTGCATGGTAAGGAACTTAAAAAGTTCACTTACAAAAACCCCGGTACAATGGCAACAGTAGGGAAACGGAAAGCGGTGGTCGATTTGCCATTCATCAGTTTTCAGGGTGTATTTGCATGGCTGGTGTGGATGTTCCTGCACCTGATGCTTATAGTAAGTGTAAAGAACAGGCTTATCATTTTTATCAACTGGGCCATTAGCTATTTTACTAACGATACCACACTACGCCTGATACTATTACCAACGCGCAAACAAGTAGAACTGGCGAAGGAACATAATGGTTTCCCCGATGAAAAACCGGTTGTAACTTAAGCTACAGAAATATGCTGTATCAGCATACGTTTAGCTACCGGTAGCATTGTCTCGTTTAGTGGCAGTGTCAGCGGCGACTCTATACTATAGACAGCAGGCGTAGGTAAATCCCCGTTCAGCCGTATGATCTCACGCTTTATCTGTTCGTAGGTATTAGCCAGCGTTTTTGTCCAGCTATCTATATAGTGTACATGCAAGCCGCGAAAGCGGGCGTTCTGGTGCTCGAACAATGTTACATTGTAGCCATAGGCACGAACCTCGCTATATTGACCGTAGCGCAGCAGCATATAGCCCTCATTTTTGTATAATGGCATAATGCCTACCGGCTCAATATGCATTTGCTGCTCCACCAGGTCGTAGAGTTCTGCGCCATTATGTATTGTTCCTTTCATTTGCTCAACTGCAAAATTGACTATCTCTTCCATCTCATTCATCAACTCATCATCTTCTACCATTCTCTTATATACCAGTTCCAGTTCCTGCAGTTTTATTTTATCCAACCGCTTAGGGAATGCCTCTTCCATCATCCGCTTATTATCGCGGAAACTGATCAGGTTGTTGTAGTGAAAAACAATATCGGAAAGTTGAGGGTATAGCTTGCTTTCGTTAAAGTACTTGTTTACCTCTTTCAGGTAGGCAAGCAAGCGGTATTTCTGCAATTCAAAATCTATATACCCTTCTATAAACCATGTGTCGCTTAATTCCATATCTCAAAAGCATTATCATCCTAATTTACATAAACAAAATAAATGCCACAAGATGCTATGGTAAAGTAAAAGTCAAATTCGCATACCTGCTATTGAACGGTCACCAATTCTGTATCCACTTCAATAGGGTTAACTAATATTTCGTGTATGGGACATTTATTGGCTATGAGCATAAGGCGGTTTATCTGCTCCTGTTCCAGCTCACCATCCAGCTTTATTTTCCGGCTCATTGTTGTGCGCTTGGCATCCTTATTTCTATCAATTGCCACAGTTGTTTCTATCTGCCTCAGCCTCCATCCTTTCCTATCGGCATACATACGCAAAGTGATACACGTACACGCTCCCAGCGATGCAGCCAATATTTCTTCCGGCGACATACCCTTATCTTCTCCGCCATCGTTTATTGGCTCGTCAGAGAAAATGGTGTGCTGCGCAGATGATATGATGGTGATGTATTTATCGATACCTATAGTAGCTGCAATAGTTTTCATAATACAATGAAAGTACACAATTACTTACAGGTGCAGATCGAGAAAATAAAAACCCGTGTTCCATTTATCATTATCGTCAGCTGCCTGCTTGTATTCCTTATATACGGTTTCTCCTTTTACTACAGGTATTGCTTCAGCAAAATATGGCGCGTTGTAAACAAACGTGTGAAACTCTCCATTTTCTCCACAAGGGTCTACATTAGCGGGCAAGTCGCACAGAAAGCTACGGTCTATTTTCCTGCCCAGCATTTCCCTGCTTAAAAATTTCTCATTCAGGCAAACTATCATAGCTTCTATACCTGTATCTTCAAGCATGCCTACCAGTTCGTAGGTATTCATTTTCCAAAGTGGGAATACAGCTTGAAAACCGGCACCGGCAAGTTGTTGCTCCCGGTATAGTTTAAGGTCTTCCAGGAAGATATCGCCAAATGCGGCTGTATAAATATCCTGCCCCTTCAAATGCGTAAGCGCATCCTGCATAGCAGTTTTATACATTTCATCATCGGGCGATTCAGGCAAATAAATCTTATTTAGCGGCAAATTCATTTGCATAGCCTGTGCATCCAGCAACTCTTCGCGAACGCCATGCATTACTATGCGGTTATGGTTTTGGTTAATAGTAGTTAACAATTGCCTTACCCTGTATTCGCTATTATTTTGAATAAGGAAATAATAGGCAAGAGCAGCATCCTTACCCGAGCTCCAGTTCAATACAGTATTCTTCGTGCTTACGCCGGTATCTATCATTTTAAGCAAAACAATATATTGTTTTTTGGTTTTAAGCATCTAAATTACAACTCATGCCATATGCAATAGTAACAGGTGCTACCCAGGGTATTGGTAAGGCTATAGCCGAAAAGCTTTTGGAAAATGGTTTTTCTGTAGCCATATGCGCCCGCAGCCATACCGACCTTCATAAAGTAGAAACCGAGTGGAAAAATAAATACCCTTCTGCGCAGATCATTGCACACCGTGCCGATCTTGCTTTAAAACAAGATGCAGTGAGCTTTGTTCAGCATGTGCTGGCGCATTTTACCCAGATAGACCTATTGGTGAATAATGCTGGTTTATACTTTCCCGGAAATCTTGCCGATGAACCCGACGGACACCTGGAAACTTTAATGAGCATCAACTTATTTAGTGCCTATCATATTACCAGGGGTGTATTACCTGCCATGAAAGAAAATGCCGGAGCACATATTTTCAACATATGTTCGGTAGCTAGTTTGCGTGCTTATCCTAATGGCGGTGCATACAGTATAACCAAATATGCGTTACTTGGCTTCTCTGAGAACCTGAGGTATGAACTCATGTCGAAAGGCATTAAGGTAACAGCTGTTTGCCCGGGTGCAACATACAGCCGGTCGTGGGAAGGCAGCGGAATACCTGAGGGCAGAATAATGCAGGTAAGCGATATAGCCAATGCTGTATGGGCTGCATATAAGCTTTCTCCCTCTGCCAATATGGATACTATTGTTATAAGGCCCTTACAAGGTGATATATAACATCTTTTTTAACTAAGCTTTAACCCAAGACCTTTATACACAAGGACTCTTCAATTTATTTTTGTGGTGCTATAGAAATGATACTAGCTAATTATTACCGGCGGTTACAATTTGCCTGTTTGCTAACGCTAATGGGTTGCAGTGCATGGGCACAGAATGTAGTATTTTCTGCATCGGCCAGCGCGGGTAAAATAGGTATGCAAGACCAGCTACAGGTAACCTATACCATACAAGATGCTACCAACCTGCAAAGCGTAACGCCACAAGGGCTCAATAAAGATTTTGAAATTGTTGCAGGCCCCTTTCAATCGCAAAGCAGCCAAATATCTTATGTAAATGGCCGTACCACGCAAACAGTAAATGTATCGCTAACTTATGTACTTGTACCTAAGCGCACAGGTACTTTAACGGTACCCTCAGCCATTGCAAAAGATGCAGACGGGCACTCTTACCAATCCAACTCGATACCGGTACAAGTGGTAGCCGGCACCCTGGCACAAAGGCAGTCCCAACAACAACAGCGCAGCCGCGATATATGGGACGATGACCCCTTTGTAGCCATGATGCAACAACGCCAGCGCCAGCTGCAGGCGCTACGCCAGTACCAGCGCCAGAGCGCCCAGCCACAAAGGCAACAAGCAACTGCACAGCCGGCAGCTACGCAAGAGAGCCTTGGCAAAGACCTATTTATAAGGGTAAATGTAGATAAGAATAAAGTACATGTAGGCGAACAAATAACAGCCACATATAAACTATACTCCCGCCTGCCCATGAATGTGGCCATATCGAAGCTACCTTCGCTAAACGGTTTCTGGACCCAGGATTTTGAATTGGCAAAACCTAATGTGAAACCTGTGGAAGAAATAGTGGATGGAAAGAAGTACCAGGTGTTTACCCTGAAAAAATCTGCTCTTTTCCCGCAGCAAACCGGTACACTGGAGCTTGACCCTGCAGAGGCCGAAGGTATAGCGCGTATTGTACAAGAGGTAAAACATGCCAATCCGTTTGCCGACGATCCTGTTTTTGGCAGCCTGATGATGAATGATCCGTTTTTTAACGATGATTTTTTCAACACGGTTTCTTACCGCGATGTAAAAGTGCACCTGAAAAGCTCGCCGGTGAAAATACAGGTATTACCACTGCCGACTGAAGGCAAGCCCGATGATTATGGCGGCGCAGTAGGCAAATTCAGTATTTCAGGGAAGATTGATAAAACCGACCTGACTACCGACGATGCACTGAACTACAAATTAACCATTACAGGTAGCGGCAACTTGAAGCTGATACAAGCACCTGTACTAAATTTACCTAACGGGCTGGAAGCATTTGACCCAAATATTATTGATACCATAACCGGCCGTACAACTACAATTAGCGGTTCAAAGATCATTACATACGCGCTCAGTGCGCAAACACCCGGCGATTTTCAGATACCTGCTATACCATTTACTTATTTCGACGCCCAGGCAGGTAAATACATAACCCTGCATACCCAGCCGGTAACCATACATGTAAAACAGGGCAAAAATTACAAGCCTGCAACCGTAGCAAAAAATACCGTACTGGCAGATATACATAATATTGACACCAGGCCCCTTACAACCATTACTTTCAATAGTAAACCGCTGTTATACACAGTAGGATATTGGTCTGCATATTCACTTCCATTATTTGCTTTTATAGCTTTAGCCGTATGGCGCAGGCGCGAAGATGAATTATCGAAAAACACGGTACTGCTTAAAAGCCGGCGTGCCAATAAAGTGGCTTTAAAACGCCTGGTTGTTGCACGTAAAATGATGGAAGAAAACAAACCACGTTTGTTTTACGATGAAATTTCTAAAGCTATATGGCTGTACCTGAGCGATAAGCTAAATATTCCGCTTTCATATCTTTCAAGAGATACCGCCGCGGAAGCACTATCCTCAAAGAACCTGCCTGCCAACCTTCGCGATAATGTGAGAATATTGATAGATGAATGTGAGATAGCCCTTTATTCTCCTGCCGGCGGCGCCAAGCAAATGCCTAACGTGTATGAACAAGCAATAGAGGTTATTAGCAAACTGGAAGACTTCTTCAATCACCAGGCATGAGACAAATAGCATTTATTTTGGTACTGTTGCTTGCAACAAATCATAACGCAACCGCTGAGCGATATGACGCAGCCTGGTGGAAAAAAGCGAATGGCTATTATAGCTCGCGTCAGTACGATAGCGCATTGGTTTATTTTGAAAAAATAGCTGTGTTATCGCCCAGAGATGCCGTAGTTTATTATAACCTGGGCAATACATATTACAGGCTCAATCAAGTAGGCCCGGCCATATTAAATTATGAACGAGCCCTGCACCTGAACCCCTCTTATAAAGAGGCTGAAGACAATCTTATACTTACCCAAAGCCGTATACCTAACCGTATTGCCGGCATGGAGGAAATATTTTTTGTACGTTGGTGGAAGGCCCTGACAGCAGGCAGTAAAGCTACTTTTTGGGCTGTATTCAGCCTTGTTTTGTTTGTAATGCTTATTGCCATCCTGCTGTTAAAAGGCTTCCGCAAGGCAACGCAGCTTCCGCAGCAGCTAGCACCGGCTATAGCTACTATTTGGCTATTAACGCTATTCATATCTATAGTTTCAACTGCACGCAGGCAAAATAGCGGTGCAGCGGTAGTAATGCAAAACGATGCCGAATTGCTTTCCCAACCTGAAAAAGGCAAGGTACAAACTATGGTACCCGAAGGCACTACCGTAAAATGGCAAAGCGAAATTGGCAACTGGGTAGAGGTAACATTGCCCGATGGCCGCGAAGGCTATATCCGCAAAGAAGAATTGGCCAAAATTTGATGTAAGCCTAAAGTTTCGTTGGTTTGCATTATGGCTTTGTATAAAGTAAAAG
>JAEZIL010000229.1 GCA_023436685.1 Bacteroidota bacterium
CTGGTAAATACAATAATGGAATACCTGAAAATTCCCGCCTGGCTTTGGAAGGTTTTGAATGGCTGAAAGACAGAACCCTGAGCGATGAGCGAATAGGCAGAGTGCGTGAACTGGAAACCGTTGCTAAAGGCCTGGGTACATCTTTGTCGACCTTATCTATTGCATGGTGTATTCACAATCCGAATGTAACTACCGCAATACTGGGTGCAACAAAAGAAGAACAGCTGAAAGAAAACCTGAAAGCTTTAGAAATACTACCTAAGCTAACACCTGAGGTGATGGAGCAAATAGAAACTATTATGAAAACGAAGCCTGCGCTTCCACAATACTAAAAGTAAAAGGGGCATAAGCCCCTTTTTTATTTGCTTCTACGTGTTGTAGATTTCTTTGTCGCGGTCTTCTTAGTAGCTGCTTTTTTACGTGGCGCTGCTTTCTTAGCAGTAGATTTTTTACTTGCCGTTTTCTTTGTGGCTGTTTTTTTACTTGCGGTACTTTTTTTAGTAGCAGTACTTTTCTTCGATGCCGCTTTTTTGGGCGCAGCCTTCTTCGCGGTAGATTTTTTGGTAGCGCTTTTCTTGGTTGCGGCTTTTTTCGGTGCTGACTTTTTACTTGCTGCTGACTTCTTAGTAGCGGTTTTTTTCTTTGGCACTTTAGCGCCTGCCTTGCGTGCCTCCGACAAACCTATTGCAATAGCTTGCTTACGGCTAGTAACTTTTTTGCCTGAACGGCCTGAAGTTAGTTTTCCTTCTTTCTTTTCTTTCATTACATCATGCACTTTTTCTTGTGCCTTTTTTGAATACTTTGCCATGGGTAGTAAAGTTTTAATTTTATCTATATATAAAAATTAAGCCATTGCTACGCAGGCTCGATATTTAATAGAAGATATACACACACAAATGCTAACGCAATGAGGAAAGAAAAATATTCCTGGTTCAAGTTAATGAAAGAGTCGGTCAAAGAGTTTTCACATGATAATGTTGTAAAACTCAGTGCATCTCTGGCTTATTATACAATATTTTCTATTGGCCCTCTTTTATTGGTAATTATCTCTCTTACAGGATTGTTTTTTGAAGCAGAAGCAGTGACCGGCAAAATGTATTGGCAAATGCGGAGTTTGGTAGGGGAAGAGGGTGCAAACCAAATCATCAGTATTATACAAAATATGCGTGCACAAAATGCTGCTGCAAAATATAGTATTATTGGCTTTGTAATATTGATATTTGGTGCTACCGGGGTGTTCGCTGATATACAGGATTCTATTAATTATATATGGTCGGTAAAGGCGAAGCCTAAAAAGGGCTGGTTGAAATTTATTACGAATAGGTTGCTGTCATTTTCAATGATATTGGGCATCGGGTTTTTACTTATTGTTTCTTTACTTATCAATATCCTAACAGATGCACTGACAGGTAAATTGCAGGAAGTATTTGCAAGTTCAACCGTTGTTGTTTTTCAGCTTTTGAATATTGCGATATTATTTGGGATAGTCTCGTTGTTATTTGCAGTTATCTATAAGGTTTTGCCTGATGCTAAAATAAAATGGAAGGATGCTTTTGTAGGTGCAAGATTTACAGGGCTATTATTTTTGATAGGCAAGTTTCTGATAGGATATTATTTGGGTAGCTCTAACCTGGCAAGCACGTATGGTGCTGCCGCGTCGGTTATTATTATTCTTTCATGGGTATATTATACTTCTATAATACTATATTTTGGTGCAGAGTTTACTAAAGTATATGCCCTGAACCGAGGAGGAGGAATAACGCCTAGCGATACAGCAGTTTTTATTATAAAGCGTGAAGCTAAGGAGCTACCAGATATTTATACTGAATGACCTAAGATTGTTCCATTAATTTTTTGATAGAACCAAGGCTTATAAACCTGAATAGGAAAATAGCCGTCACGCCAACCAGGGCAAATATAAAGAGCTGAAAATGCCACTGTACTTGGAATAGGCGTACCGCATAAGCAGCAAATAATAGCAACATTAAAAATGCAAGATGTGCAATTACCCATTTAATATTGGTAGTTAACAGCATATCTTTCTTAGCAAATAAAATAAAACATAAGGCTAACGATGATTGAGTTATCAAGGCTGCTGTGGCAGCACCGGCCGATCGGTATAAGGGTATCAGGAACAGGTTCATAGTGATATTAGTAATCACTCCGCCTAAGGCTATTTTATTCAATAGCTTAAGGTTGCCGCTAGCTGTAAGCAAGGTAGAGTATACATACATGATACAAAAGGCAGGGAACGATGACATAAGTAATGAAAATACCAATGCACCTTGTTCAGTACTATCGGTATACAAAAGTTGCATTATCTCATTGCCAAAAAACCATGACGCTACAGCTATCATGAAAGATAGTGGCATCAGGATATTTACAGATACACCTATGATTGGCCTTATATTTTGTTTCTGCATTAACATGCGGCCAAACAGTGGCAATAAAATTCCTGCAAACATCAAACCGAATATATTGCACATATCTAAGAGGCGGTAACCCGCGGCATATATACCGGCTTCTTCTTTACCGCTTTCGCCAAGCAGCCGTTCCAGCAAAACAGAATCAATACGTGTATAGATCGACATCAAAAAAATCAGGAGTGCATAAGGTGCACTTTGCTTAATTATCTCTAATGTTTTTGCTGCATTAAAAGAAAAGCGGAAGGATAAATGAGTAATGCGTTTTAAAACAATCATAGCTATGATTATTGCCAGGAAGTAGCAAACTATCTGCGCTGTAATAAACCATTCAATAGTGAAATGGGAAGCCGTACGGGGGTTAAAAAGTAAAAAGCCACATAGAGCTATCATCAATAATCTATCAGCTACTGAAAGTAAACTATCGGCTTTAAAGCGGTGCAATGAAGAAACATTACTACGCAGGAATAAAAGGGTTTGTGAAAAAGCCTGTATCAATAGGATACCTGCAAGCAATGATAATTCATGTTTGTTGTAACCAAGAAATGAAGCCAGGATACCAACCAAAGCGGCATATATCAATATAAGTACCATACGCGCCGAAAACATGGATGGGAATATATCTTTTAACTTTTCAGGATTTTGAGAAATGATACGTGTATTATAATTACTTAGGCCAAAATCAAGTATGATCTGGAAGATGATGCCTATGTTGAAGAGCGCCTGGTATATACCATAGCTTTCGTGGCCCACCCTGTTTTGCACGGTACGGTCTATTAAAAATATCCATACCGGCTTCACTAACATGTTGACGGTAAGGATAAAAAGCAGGTTTTTTACAAAAAAGCGTTGCATCCTCCTAAATTGGACGTGCTATAAAAAGGTAAAAGTATATTTTTGTCGGCACAAGAATTATGCGGATCGCAGTAAATACCAGGTTATTATTTAAAGATAAGCTAGAAGGCATTGGTTGGTTTACCGCCCAAACACTTGAACGTATTGTACGTCAACACCCCGAACATGAATTTATTTTCTTTTTCGACCGTCCATACGACCCAATGTTTGTATTTGCGCCTAATGTAACTCCCGTAGTTATTAGCCCCCAGGCAAGGCATGCCATACTATTTAATATCTGGTTTGAGTGGCGCCTGCCTTACTTCTTAAAAAAGTATAAAGTTGACTTATTTCTGTCGCCCGATGGATTTTCATCGCTACGTACAAAGGTACCCACCTGCCTGGTAATACATGATCTTGCTTTTGAACATTACCCTGACCATTTTAAACTAAGCCATAGGCTTTACTGGAGGCATTATAGTCCGTTATTTGCCCGCCATGCGCAAAGAATAGCTACAGTTTCAACATTCTCTAAAGAGGATATCAGCAAGCAATACAAAATAAGACCAGAAAAAATAGATGTAGTATATAATGGTGCTCATAGAGAATACCGTCCTTTGAGTTGGGAAGAGAAGGAAGCTACCAAAACAAAATATGCCGATGGTTGCGAATACTTTGTTTTTGCAGGAGCGTTGCATCCTCGTAAGAATATAGTAAATCTGTTGAAGGCGTTCATCACTTTTAAAAAAAGGCAGCGCAGCAACATGAAGTTGGTAATAGTAGGGCGGCTGGCCTGGAAATATGAAGAAGTAGAAGAAATGCGCCAGGAAATGCCCTTTAAAGAAGATGTAAAATGGGTAGGATATATGGGTGTTGAAGAGCTATCGAAGGTGATGGGAGCATCATATGCACTGGTATATGCATCTTTATTTGAAGGATTTGGGATACCCATATTGGAGGCGTATCAATGCAATGTGCCCGCCATAGTAAGCAATACATCTTCTATGCCGGAAGTAGCCGGCGAAGCCGCACTACTTGTTGACCCCAACGATGCGGACGATATAGCTAACAAAATGCAGCTTATTTATAAAGATGAAATGCTTCGTGCAAAGCTGGTGGCAAAAACCCACGAACAAGTAAAAAAATTCAATTGGGAGCTATCAGCTCAAAAGCTGTGGGATTGCATGATGAAATGCTTCAAAGAAGCACAGCAAAAATAACTACCCTCTCAACTTAGTTTGCTTAGTAAACAATAATAGATAAGTAATAATGAACAGCAAGGATGTAACACCTGACGCCAGTATCTTCAGAAGCAGGTAACCTATATTAGATACATTCCACAGTTCAATACTAAAAAACACTGCATGATGCAGAAGAATTAGAAAACCGC
>JAEZIL010000233.1 GCA_023436685.1 Bacteroidota bacterium
CTACAAAAAAGAAAGCAGTTTCAGCACAAGCTTGAAAAGCAAGAACTGTAACTTACTTTTCAAAACGAATTGCTGCAAACACTGCTTGAAGTACAGGAGCAGTCGCTCAGGTATTTTTCGGAAGAGATACACGATAACATAGGCCAGGTTCTCAGTATTGCCAAACTGCATTTGTATAAAATAGCAAAAAACACAACCGATACAGCAATACATACTGCTGCCAAACAAAGTACTGAGCTACTGACAAAGGCAATTTCCGACCTTCGTACCATTAGCCATACCGCTAACGGAGGTATGGTGCTAAATGCCGAGCTCGAAGAATCTATACAAAAAGAGCTGAGCTATATCACCTCGGCAAAAAATATTAATTGTACTTTTGACACGTACGGTGAACGGCACTCACTGGGGCAGGAAAAGAACTTACTGCTCTTTCGCATAGTGCAGGAGTCGATAGCCAACGCTCTTAAACATGGAGATCCAACCTCAATACACATTAGTATCGTCTATCAGTCTGGCGAATTAGTTGTAACAGTAAGCGATAACGGGGGAGGGTTTGATGTAGCAGAAAAGAAGAAGGATGCTGGGCTGGGTTTAACCAACATGAATACCAGGGCGGCATTATTGAAGGGCATATTAGCCATCGATTCTGTAAAGGGTAAAGGCACGACCATAAAATTGAATATACCTTATACTTAGGCCAATGTTAGCCGGAAAGATCAAAATTGCCATAGCAGATGACCATGCATTATTCCGTAAGGGTATATGCGAATTATTGTCCGATTTCAAGGAGATAGAAGTATTATTTGATGTAAGCAACGGGGCCGAACTCATCAAAGCTATTGCAGCGGCTGTTGTAAAACCCGAGGTATGTTTGCTTGATATTAACATGCCGGTAATGGATGGTTTTGAAACTGCCAGGGAAATAAAAACCCAATGGCCATATATAAAAATACTTGCCGTATCTATGTACGACCAGGATTTTACAATCATCCGTATGTTGCACAGCGGTGCTACGGGTTATGTGCTGAAAGATATTGAACCGGAAGAGCTGAAAGAAGCAATAATACAAATAAATAGTACAGGCTTCTATTTGTCTAAAGTTATTACTCCGCAAGTACTGGATATTGCCCAGTTGCAGGAGGAAGACGAAAAGTATATACCCATTACCGACAATGAGAAGATATTTCTTAAACTGTGCTGCACAGAGCTAACATATAAAGAGATAGCCGACAAAATGGGCTGTAGCCCACGTACGGTAGATGGATATCGTGATAAACTGTTTACGAAGTTGCACGTAACATCGCGCACAGGCTTAGCTATGTATGCCATACGCGAAGGTATAGCCAGTATTTTCGATCCTAAACGTTAAAGCGGAAGTGCAGTATATCTCCATCCTGCACTATATACTCCTTACCCTCTATTCTTAGTTTGCCATTTTCGCGGCAGGCAGCTTCACTTTTGTATTGGATATAGTCTTTGTAGGCTATGGTTTCTGCCTTAATAAAACCTTTTTCAAAGTCAGTATGTATTACACTGGCAGCCTGTGGGGCCTTCCAGCCTGTATGTATGGTCCATGCGCGTACTTCCTGTACGCCGGCAGTAAAGTAAGTGATCAGGTTCAGCAGTTTGTAAGCAGCACGTATCAGGCGGTTAAGGCCCGGCTCGGTCAAGCCATATTCAGCAAGAAACAGGTCTTTATCTTCCTGTGCTTCCATTTCCGATATCTGGGCCTCAATAGAGTTATTCATTACAATAACTTCAGCACCTTCCTCTTGCGCTACCTTTATCAGTGCTTCCGAATATTTGTTGCCTGTATGTATCGCTGATTCATCAACATTGGCCACATACAACACAGGCTTTTGTGTTAATAAGAAAAGGTCAGCTACAGCGTCCATATCTTCGCCTTCCAGTTGCAACCCACGTATGTTTTTACCTTGCGACAGGTAATCTTTGCAACGCAGCAGTACATCATATACACGTTTTGCCTTGGGGTCGTTCTTCGCTATTTTTTCATAGCGCTGCATTTTCTTTTCAACACTTTCCAGGTCTTTCAGTTGCAGTTCTGTATCTATTATTTCTTTATCGCTTACTGGGTTTATATCACCTTCTTCGCGCAATATGTTTTCGTCCTCAAAGCAGCGTATTACATGTACTATCGCATCTACCTCGCGTATGTTGGCCAAAAACTTGTTGCCAAGCCCTTCGCCCTTGCTGGCGCCTTTCACAAGGCCTGCAATGTCTACAAACTCGATAGTGGTAGGCACTATACGCTGGGGTTGTACCAGCTCTGCAAGTTTGGCAAGGCGCTCATCGGGTACGTCAACCTGCCCAACGTTAGGCTCTATAGTGCAGAACCTGTAGTTGGATGCTTGCGCTTTAGCGCTATTGCTTACCGCATTGAATAATGTTGATTTTCCTACGTTAGGTAGCCCTACTATGCCTACTTGCAATGCCATATCGCGTTAAAAAATTTGCGCAAAGGTAAGCTATTTTAAGTGTTTGCGAAGGTTGTTTACGCTTTACTGTTCACTAGCGCATTACTCATTAAAGTATGTACTTTTTCTTTTAAAGCTGGTAAATCAGCCATAGTCATACCTGTAGTAGGTACAGGGTGAAGGAAAATTGCCCTGTTGCGGCCCGGCCATAATTTATACCATCCACTAAAATGCCACCGTTTTATAGTATCGGGCAATATTAAGGGCAATATAGGGGTCTGGGTGTTTATAGCCAGCCTGAAAGCACCATCGTAAAAGCTTTTTAGAGGAGTTTCAGTTTCATTGAATGTACCCTCGGGGAAAATAGTAATATGTGATTCGTTCTTAATAATACGCCACATTAACCTCAGGCTTTTTGAACGGCTGTGCGTGCTGCTGCGGTCTACCAGTATAGTTAGTTGCTTATACACAAAGCCAAATATGGGTATAGCTGCCATTTCTTTTTTGGCTAATGTGCGGAAGTAAGAAGGTATTGCAGCATAAATATCAAGTGTATCCAGGTAAGAAATGTGATTTGCTACAATTACATACCGTTGGTTAAATACGGGTTTATAACCACTGCGGCGCATAGGCATGCCAATACAGAACAACCAACCCAGCGACCAATAATGTACCACCTTCCATATGAACTTTCTTGCTGAGGGTTTATCTCTAAGGCCAACAATTACAAACAGCGGGAATGCGACCAACAGGCACACCAAAAAAGTGAGCAGTACATAAGCAGTATAAAATAGCTGCAATATTTTCCTGGCCATACAATTAATGCATGCCCGGGAACAATGGTCGGCCAATCAATTCACGGCCGGGCCATGGTACCGATGCCAGCATTAGAACAGCAGCTATAAATGTGAACCAGAAGAGCTTTTTGAATTTAGCCTGGTCAGTAATGTTTTTCTTTACACTGCTGTAGCCTATATGTATCAGCGCTATACCTATCAGCATGCCCAGCGTATGCTCTACTGTAAAAAAGCGGTTGTATTTATTGCTCATTGCATCACCGCCCGATGTAAGTACTGTAAACCAGTTGTTCATAAAATACAATACAAAACCTAGCAGCAGCTGTATGTCTGCACTTATCATCATGAACATAGCGGTTTTCCTGTCGCCGGCAGTAAAAGCTTTACTACCACCTAAGCCGCGTAAACTGCGTATCAGGGTTAGCAAAATAAACAGAATTACTACCCAGCGCATAAAGTTGTGTAAGTGTAACAGGCCTTGTTGCATAATATGATTGGTTTAGCGCCTTAAAGGTACAACCGAAACGCTAAGAAAACCTAAACATGCTATTGTTTTACTTGCATTGCGTTATTTATCAGCGCATGATTATAGGTTTGTATAAAAGCCTTAAGGTATGGTTGCATTTTTTTGGCAGCAGCATTGCCTTCTGGTTGCCCTGCAAGATTATTAGTGCAATTGCTATCGGCCCGGTAATTATAGACTGATGTAAAATCGAAACCTTCCGACTTCAGTATAAAATCGCCCATTATACACTGATAGCTTTTATTTAGTTCGTTAACAACGAAACGTTGGGGAGCTTTACTGAAAATACTATTGCCCAATGCATAATACGGCTTATCGTAGCTAAGGTATTCCATAACCGATGGCAGGATGTCTATTTGCTGTACCAATTCGCTATTGGTGCCTTTCATGGCACTATCGCCCGGCGCATAAAACAAGAGGGG
>JAEZIL010000288.1 GCA_023436685.1 Bacteroidota bacterium
TTCATGGACTTAGCAAAAATTAGCAACCGGTCTTAAATGAAATAACATTGCCTCAAGCAATGTTATTTCACTTCACTATATAGCAGGTTAGTAAGCTTATTTATGATGATCCTGGAGGCGGTCGAACAATTTACTTAACGATGCGCTCATTTTATCCATAGCCCCGCCCAGCGCAAGTTCTATATTGTCCCCGTAGGCAGTTGCTGCAATCGGCTCCTGTTTTGCCACATGAAGCTCTATTGTGCAACGCTTATCGTTAGTGCCTTGTTTAGCAGCATTCTCATCGGCAAAATACACTTCTATACGCCTGATGTTTTCGCTAAAGCGGTCAAATTCGGCAGTTACGGTATTGGTAACATAGTTATTCAGCCTTTCGCCGCCTTCAATGTGGTTGTCGGTATTTACTTGAACTATCATAGTCAGTTTTTCAATTTATTAAGACAAAAATACAAAAAAATATTGTTTTATTTCTATCCTGAAGATAGGTAATCGCTATAGCGATGTAAAATTGTGCCAGTAACAGTTGAATTATATTCAATCGAATCAACAATCCAAAGCTTGTATCAGAGTTATCCACGTTGGAAGTATCTTATAACATTATAATAGTTGTTAGATTCTGTCCAAGAAAGAGCACCTAAAAAAGAAGCTTGTTTTAACGTTCAATTTAATTAACAATTTATCAACATGCGTAATAAGCTTGATTTTTTTAAGTTTATTTATTTATTAAATTTATATTCTAAAATATTATAATTATGGAAATTAAAGCAGGAATGGTAGTATGGCTTAAGAGCGGAAGCCCCCAAATGACTGTTGGAGATGAAATGAATGGCGGTAATTGGAGATGCTCATGGTTTGTAGGGACGGAATTGAAAGTTGCAATTTTTAATCCAAATCAGCTAACTGATAAAGATCCTAAACCAATTGTTAAACGCGCCAATATATAATCTGAAATGTATAAAAAATTTGATGATGTTAAAGAGGCTTTGCAGACAATGCAAAGAATGACAAATCTTCAAGCACAGCACAATCTTTTAAGGACTGATTTGAATGAATTGATGCAGGTAACCGAAGAGCGTTTGAAAACGCACATTAAAAATGATGCTTTTATTAGAGCCTGCATTAGTGAACTATTTACGCTGATAGAATCAGACGTACACTTTGTGAATCTAATTTCTCCTTTAGAAGAGTATGATGATTGGGACGTTTTTATTGATAGGTTTAAAGATGTTTTTAAAGCGCACTGTAAAAATCATGAATATGAGAACATTTATAACAATTTTGCCTCTAGAAATCTGTCCGATTTTAAACTCTTAAGAGATAAGCGTAATAAAATAACACACCCTAAAGAGAAAATAGATACAGCAGTTGATGTACAACTATTTCAGAAAGTGAAAAAGGTTTTTAGTGCGTATACAAAATTTGTTGTTGATATAATGACTGGAACAGGAGTTGAATTCAGCACAAATAGCCTGTCAGAATTTACTAATGCTTTCCGCAATCTATAATAATAAAAATATTATTAACGTAAAGCCACCCTACTATGGTGGCTTTTTAAATCTATAACCTTTGCATGCCACCTGTAAAATTTTCCTAGTATCCTCCCGTTTTTATGACGCTGTACTGTAGACCCAATATATTACTACTCTTTCCCTTTCTCAAGTGTAAAGCCAAAAGAAGAACCTACTGCCAGTTTACTACGCACAGTAACGGTTTGCCCGTGCGCTTCTATAATGTGTTTCACTATAGCAAGGCCCAGGCCGGTACCACCTATGCCACGGCTGCGGCTGCGGTCGGCACGGTAAAAGCGTTCAAATATGCGCGCCAGGTGTTCTTCGGCAATGCCCGGCCCATCGTCCGATATTTCAACATAGATATGTGAGCCATCTACTTCGTAGCAACCAGCAGTTACCGTACCTCCTTCAAAGCCATATTTCAGGGCATTCTCCACAAGGTTTACCAATACCTGCTTTATCTTGGGCTTATCGGCATAAACGTATAGCGAGCCTTCGGTGCCTTTCTTAAATTCGAGCCGAATATTTTTTTCGGCTGCCTTTAGCGACATTTCCTCGTATACTTCTTCAATAAGGTTCTGGATAGGGAAAGACTCCTGCACAATAGGTATGCGGCCCGATTCCAGTTTCGATATCTCGTCAAGGTCGTCAACAAGGCGTACCAGCCTGTCGATACTGCGCGATGTATTGGTAAGGAATTTCCGGTTCACTTCAGGGTCGTCCATAGCGCCATCCAGCAGGGTGTCAATATAACCCTGCAGGGTGAAGATAGGAGTACGCAGTTCGTGTGCCAGGTTCATAAGAAACTCTTTGCGAAATTGCTCGTTGGCACGTAGGGTATCAATTTCAGCGCGGCGCTGTGTAGCCCATTTCTGTACATCCTGGCTTACTTCTTCAATAGACTTTTGAGGCAGTATGCTGGTATAGAAGAACTCCTCTTTCTTGGTAGCCTTGGTTTGGTAAATGAATTTATATATCAGCTTTATTTTGCGATATATGAAGCGCTGCAAAGTATAGTGGTACAGCCAATAGGTAATACCGAATGTAATGCCGAATACAACTAAGGGAATATACCATTGCGGATCAAGCAAAAGGCTAAGCAACGCATTGACCGAAGAAATGATCAGTGCAGTAAGCGAAGATAAAAGCCTGGGGCTGAGGTTTTTGGTATTAAGTACCGACACGGTACTAAATCTACGCCATTTCAAACTTATAACCTACGCCTTTAACAGTGGTAATTAGATCGATACCTATTTTCTGCCTTATTTTACGGATATGTACATCGATGGTGCGGTCGCCCACTATCACATCGGTGCCCCATACGCGTTGCAATATCTCGTTGCGTAAAAAAACACGGCCGGGCTTAGATGCCAGTAGCGAAAGCAATTCAAATTCTTTTTTGGCAAGCAATATTTCGCGGCCCTGGTAGGTAACGGTAAACTTGGTCTTGTTGATCTCCAGTTCGCCAAAAGAGAGTTTTTGTTCCTGTTCTTCCTCTTAGCGGAAGCGGCGTAGTGCAGCACTGATACGCGTGGAGAGCAGCTCAGGCTTTATGGGTTTGGCTATATAATCGTCGGCCCCGGTTTTAAGCCCTTCTATTTCCGACCTTTCATCGCTAAGTGCAGTAAGGAAGATAATGGCAGTATGTTCAAAATCGGGTAGTTGCCTAAGCTCTTTTATGGTTTGTATGCCATCTTTGTTAGGCATCATCACATCGAGCAGTATGAGGTCGGGGCGAAAGTCTTTGGCTTTTCTGATAGCTTCCACACCATCGCGCGCGGTAGCTATGCTGTATCCTTTGTTTTTCAGATTGTAGCTGATGAATTCAACTATATCCGGTTCATCATCTACAATAAGTATTTTGCTTGGTAGCGCTTCCATATGTGTGCCTCCTGAAATCGAGTGCAATATTATAACCTCTTATGTTAACTGAAAAGGAATGTCAGATTATCTTTGTGTTAAGCCGCTTCATTCCGCTACTGCACCGCATTTCAGCAATCTCTTAATTCATAAAGATATACATTATATCAATACAAAAGCGGCCCGGAGGCCGCTTTTGAAAGTTGTTTGGAGTTATGCTATTTCAAGGTAACTGAGCCGCTACCTATTTTGTAGCCTTCATTAAACAGCTCGATAGTGTAAGTTCCTTTTTTATAGTCGCTATCCTGGTTCCAGTCAACCGTTACATCTTTTACCGGTTGGCTCTGGCGCAGGTCTATTTGTTTCAGCATGGTATAGTTCAAAGATTGGCCATCGGCTGTTGTGGTCACGCCCGATCCGTAAGCCGCATTGCTCAGAATTTGTCCATCGGGGTTGGTAACCCGCACAAATATTTCCTTCCTGCCATCTTCAGCTATTCTGTTCTCATCAATATCGAACAGTATGCGGAAAACATCCACCCTTTTAGCTTTGCCGGTTTCTACCTCTTTTTTGCCTCCACGGCGCAGGTCTAACGGTGTCATGCGGATATTAGAAGCATGCAATACGGCCCCAAGTTTTACTTTTTGCTGCAAGCCTTCGTTTGCTACACGGGTCGAGTCGCGCTCTTGTGTCAGTACCTGGTTTTGGCCTTCCAGTTCAGCAATGCGTTCTTCGTAAGTTTTTACTTTAGAATTAAGCTGGGCAATAAGCGATTTAGCTTTACCCAGGTCGGCCTTGCTGGCGTTCTTATCTTTCATAATAGCATCTATCTGGCGTTTCAGTTTCGATATTTCGCTATCTCTGTTGGTAAGCACGCTATCCATCTGGTTGTTTTTAGATACCAGCTCATCGAGGCGGGCAAGCGCTGCGCTATATTCGCCCTCTACAGCCTGGCGTGAAGAGTCGGACGAGGCATATTGAACCTGTGCCATGTCCCTTTGTTCTGCAACCTGGTTCCGGTTTATGAAAAGGTAAATGCATAAGCCCAGTAAAACAGCAATAATAATGAGGTAAATTGCCGAATTGTTGCGCTTAGGGGTTGGTTGCTGTGGCGCCGGGGCGGGATTGTTATAATCTGGCTGATCCGGTCTGTTTGTTTCTATACTCATATGTGTTTACATTGATTATTTTCGATTACAAATATAGTTTTTGAATTATAATGGAAGCGTTGAAGCAAATTTTGTTCGTGGATATAGAAACCGTACCAATACAACCTGAATTTACCTCTTTAACAGAAGGTTTGCAAAAAGAATGGGTACGCAAAGCCAGGAACTTGAAAGTTACAGATGCGGAACAAGCTACGCCTGAAGCGCTGTTTGCAGAACGGGCAGGTATATTTTCAGAATTTGCAAAAGTGGTTTGCATAGGCTTTGGCAGCCTTCACCAACATGAAGGCAAATGGCGTTTGCGCTTAAAATCGATTACCCAAACTGATGAAAATAAATTGTTAAAAGAGTTTTGCGAGGTAGTAACGCGCTTTTCTGACTACTATCCTGACCTGAAATTTTGTGGCCATAATATAAAGGAGTTCGATATTCCCTTTTTATGCAGGCGTATGCTGATAAACGGTATCGGGTTGCCCAGTTGTATGCAGATAAGCGGTAAAAAACCATGGGAGATCAACCACCAGGATACACTGGAACTTTGGAAGTTTGGCGATTATAAGAACTACACATCGCTTTCTTTGCTGGCAGAAGTGTTAGGCATACCTTCGCCGAAAGATGATATGGATGGCAGCATGGTAGCCGATACCTACTGGAAAAACGGCGACCTGCCACGCATAGCCAAATATTGCATGCAGGATGTACTGACATCGGCACGTGTA
>JAEZIL010000343.1 GCA_023436685.1 Bacteroidota bacterium
ACCTAACATATCTGGATACTATCATCCGCCCCGACACTACTAATCCGAATGATACACTACTGAGTGATACCAAACTGGACAATATTGAAAGCCAATTTGCATATAACTCTCTAAGGAAAAAAGTTAACCAAGACTTTGCGCAAACTGCAGAAGCAGGATTTACCACACTTGAAAATCACCCACGCCCTGATTGGTTTATAGACCGAAGTATACTGTCGGTTTATAATGCTGACAGATGCGTAAAAGTAGGTGGTAAAATTAATTTCTGGTATAATAAGGATATAGGCATATACATAGAGGATGGTAGCTTGACATCCATGGCTAAAGCCAAGGCCTTGCCTGCTGGTCTTACTCTGAACCAAGTGTGCTCTCGTATGAGGTTTATTACAGGCATAAAAGTTTATGATATGACAAGATTTCCAGCAACGTACGATGTAACTAATTACTTTAAAATAAACGCTGATACAAACTGGAGAACAGATTTTACAGTACTTCCCCGTGTGGATTGTAATAATAATAACAGAACATTTTCACTTGCAGGTATAGGTATTGAAGCACAAGGCGTTAACGCATTTGATCTTATTGTAGGCATTCGTAACAAACTTGATATACAAGTAGAATGGGGCGACGGAAATACAGATTATTATCCTAGTCAAGTTGCTGTAAATTCTGGCGGATCAATTGAATGGCCAATGTTGTACAATGCACATACATATGCTAATCCTGGTACTTATCTGATTAAAATAAAAGTGAGAATGTCGTATCATACAGTTTGGGTTGCCGAAGCTCAGAGTACGCATGAAATAGATCCATACATGTGCGGCTCATGGGGACGAAAATGGAGCGGACAGTATGCGGGATATTACAGTGATGTAGCTGTGGAAGGCGAAATTGAAACATTCCAGAGCTTTTGGAACCAGGTAACTTTTTGCGCTACATCCAGAGGGTATAAATTTCAAAACTCTAAATACAAACACAAGAAAGTAGATCGGCTTGTGGTACAAATGCACTTCAATCTATACAGTGATTGTTCAAGCTCTGGCACTTATATGTCGGGAGCAGAATGGCCATATAATGATAAAACAACCTGTACAAGTGTGAGGTGCGGAAAAAGCATTTTGGTTGGATACGACATAGCAGTATCAAATCATAGAGCTTATAAGGGGTCAAACGATTGGGCCAATCTTGATATGAATATGAAACGTTGTGAATAAATTTGCGCATGAAAATTATTCTTAAAACATTGGCACTATTATTTATGGTGCCAATGTTCTCTAACGCGCAAGGGCAGAACGAGCTATCTGTATCTCTAAATAACGGGGTCTTATTCAATAAAGCTGGGCTTGAAGTTCAACAGGGCGGAAACGCTATTACTAATGTAAAAAACACCTTTACCCAAAGCCTGACATTTAACTATACGCGTATCACTAAAAGCGGGTTTCTTTATACAGGCGGTTTGGGTGCAGGTTATGAAATTTATAGCGCGCAAGCCGAGTATCCTTTCACCGATTTTGGATTTAAGATTCCTCAACCAGCAAGTGATACTTATCAGTTTAAGGCTACTATCCCAAATTTCCAGGTAAATGTAGGCATAGGTTATAGACTAAAAGGGAAGTGGCAACCTGAAGTAAGGATAATAGAACGTCTCATGATGCCAGTGAAACATGCACCCCTAATTAGAGAAGCATGGGAAGAAGGGTTTACCGGCCAGCCTTCCCAAACTTTTTATATGTATGGGGCATACGGCAAAGGATCGTCAGGGATGAAAGGGGTGCTGCTGACAGCATTCGCAATAGGAGGAAGAGTGCCTGGCAATATGGGGCTCTTAAGCGGATTAGATTTAGGCTTAATGGTGCAGACCAACCTTTTCGTAAAGAGTTATACCAGCAACTTCCGTGCATACTACAGGGACTACTCATCAACTGTCCGTTCGATAGAAGAGTTTAGAGGCACCCACACTTCACTGACTTTAACATTAGGATATAGTTTTTAATAAATTATAATAGCAATAATTATACATAACAAAAGCAGCCATACGGCTGCTTTATTTGCTTCATGGTGTTAGGTAAATATTTTTATTCAGGCTGATCATCTTCCTGATCGTGGCCTTCTACTTTTACCAGTTTGTTATACAGGCCCAGCAACAAAAAAGGTGCAGCCCATTGTCCTACAAATAGTGCTGTATGCTTGTGGCCAAAGCATTTTAACGTAGCAGACACTGCCATAGAGGTAAGCGCTGCTGTTAAGAAAAATCCTGATGGTACTTTACTGGTTTGGCTTTCAATAGCCTTGGTTACCCTTCCTTCTGTTCTGTCGTTTTGCAATGTCTTCATGGCTAATATTTTTTACTACCCTTGTTAACAAAACTATGCCAGTTGCCGATGCCACCAACATTCAAAACAAACACTTAACACTATGATATTATGGTATAGAAAACAAATATTATAATTGGCAACAGTGCACAATATATTTACACCGCACAAGTAGTGCAGCATATAACAAACAGTGAACATGGCAAACAAAATAGCATTGATAACAGGCGGTAGCCGCGGCCTGGGCAGGAACGCAGCTATCAATATGGCAAAGAAAGGTATTGACGTAGTGATCACCTATCATAGCCGTAAAGATGAAGCAGACAAAGCAGTGGCAGAAATTGCAAGTATGGGCGGCAAAGCTGCAGCGCTGCAACTGGACACCAGCGATATAAAAAGCTTCGATGCTTTCTTTGAGCAGCTGCGCAATACTTTGCAGCAAACATTTGGCACACCTCATTTCGATTGCCTGGTGAACAATGCAGGCACGGGCATGTATGTTCCATTTACCGATGTTACTGAAGAACAATTTGACAATATGTTGAACATACATTTCAAGGGCGTGTTCTTCTTTACGCAAAAGGCACTGAAGCTGATGAACGATGGTGGCCGTATTGTTAACCTCAGCAGCGGCCTTGCACGGTTCAGCTACCCGGGCTCGGCTACTTATGCCTCTATGAAAGGCGCTATAGAAGTATTTACACGCTACCTGGCCAAAGAACTGGGCCCGCGTGGCATTGCAGCCAATGTAGTGGCTCCCGGCGCTATACAAACCGACTTTGGCGGCGGACGTGTACGCGATAATGCAGAGGTAAACAAATCAATATCAGATGCTACACCCCTGGGGCGCCCGGGCCTGCCCGATGATATTGGCGGCGTAGTTGCCTTCTTGTGTACGGAAGAAGCCCGCTGGATAAACGCACAACGTATAGAAGTAAGTGGCGGCATACACTGCTAAACCAATAGCTTACAGCAATAAAAAGCGCCTCATTAAAGGCGCTTTTTATGCTATTCATATACTATTATACAAATAGCCGTGGCAGCGATATTACCACCATAGTGCCTTCGCCAGTTGCACTTTCTATTTCCACTGTTCCGTTATTATCGCGTATACTGCTCATTACCAGCGACAGGCCAAGCCCAGTGCCTTTCTCGCCATTGGTACCTATATTAGATACCGACCTGCCTTCCTGCAAAATAGCCTTAATATCTTCTGCAGCCATACCTATACCGTTATCGGCTACGCTAATCATTTCAACACCGCCCTTACTAGCTACCGATATGTGTACTTTACCACCCTGCGGCGTAAACTTAATGGCATTGGTAAGCACATTGCGCAGGGCAACAAATACCTGGTTGGGGTCGGCATATACATAGTGGTTGCCCGTTATGCTCACTTCTATATCAATATGTTTTTGACTGGCATTATTGCTGTACAAATTGGTAAGCGTGTTAATGATCTTGCGCAGGTCTACTTTATCGGGTTTGCGCTCCAGCCCCTGCATTTGGCTTAGTGCCCATTGCAAAATATTATCCAGTGTTTCGCTTACAAAATTCAGGTTCTCTTTTGCTTCCTCAATATAGGTATCAAACTCTTCCCTGGTTATCTGCCCGTCGCCTGCCATATCCAGCAAGGCGCGTATACCTGCCACCGGCGACCGCAGATCGTGCGCAACAATAGCAAAAAGCTTATCCTTTGTACGGTTAGTAGCTTCCAACTGCTGCTGGTACAATACCTTCTCATGTATATCTATAATAGAACCTGCCATACGCACAGGCTTGCCATATATATCTCTCGATGCCTGGCCCGCCGCTTCAAACCATTTGTATTTACCATTCTTCAGGCGCATGCGTATGTTCAGGCTATAGGGGACATCATGTTTCAAATGTGCATCCAGCGCATCTTTTACCCTCTGTACATCATCGGGGTGCAGCAGTGTATTAATAAAGGTGCTGAAACTTGGCACTACCTGGTGTGGCTCGTAGCCCAGTAGCGAACAAAATTTGGGCGACCACTCTTCCTCACCTGTAGCTATATCCCAGCTCCATATACCGGCATTAATTCCGTTCAGGGTTAGCAATTCGTTATTGTGCATTTTCTCCAGCAATGTATTCTGCCCTGCCAGTTTATCGTTCTGGTACGCTATCTTCTCGCTCTGCTTTACTATTTGCTGTGTCTGGTCTTTCACCTTACGGTAGGCCACAAGCAACTTGCGGTGGTAGGGCACTACTATTAAAAATATTTCGCCCACAAGAAATATACCCGATAATATTATCGACCATATCTCTGCCCTGTTATCTTCATTAATAAGCACTTCTGTCTCCAGCTCCATTTGCTGCATTACCTTATCCATAGCCGGCCTGTATTGTGCCTGCAATTGCACTATTTTATCTACAGTGCTGCTATCGCCTGCATTTACGGCTATAGCTGCCAGTTGTGTAAAAAGCTGTTTTTGTACAGGGTCTAATTTTATCAGCATTTTCTTAACAGAAGAATTGTCAACAAGCGAGGCATTTAACTGTCCGCTACCTTCCAACAGCTCTTCATGCGCGTTGTTCCACAACATTAGTTCATCTCTGAATCCTTTGTATTCTTTCCCCTGCTGCATTAAGATAGAAGCCGTAACCAGGCGCTGGCTGAGGCTACGCTGATTGCCTGCCATGTTGATAGTTTGCGCAATATGCCTATGGCTAATATTTTCCCTCCTTATCAATCTTGCATTTATATATACAATTGCTGCTATCGTAAATATTACTACCAGGTATGGCCATATATACTTCCACCGTATCATGGCGGAAAATTACCTCCATTCGCAGGCTATTGAGAGATGACATCCGTCACTTAAATGCGTTATAAAGATGCCACAAAAAAGAAAGGAAGCCCGGTGGCTTCCTTGTTTATATTTTTATCAAATTATTTTTATTTCTGCTTCACCATAAGAAATTGCATTTCTGAATTAGGCACAGTTGCCAATACCGAATCCAGGCTGTTGCTGGCATAATCGGGGGCTGCACCGTAAGGCGAACGGCCTGTAAGCATATAACCTATATTGGCACCACTCCTGTCGTACAGCTCTATATACCCTACCGATGCGTTGTGCACCTTAAAGGTTACGTTCTCTTCCTGCATTGTTCCGTCGGGCATTTTAAACTGGTGAGTAGCTGTAAAATCTTTTCTTACCAATATGGTATGGTAACGTTCTGCATTAGGCAGCAGGTTCCATACCGATTCAAAACCCGTACTGTTGCTATACTGAAAGGCATCTACAGCTAGCCATGTAGTTGACGTACCGCTACCATTCAGAAAAGCATTTTTAGCTGCACTCTTCGTACCATCGGAAGTATAATATACACGTGCACCGGCCCTTGGTGTAAACGCAACTGATGTAACACCGTTGGCATACTCATCGTTGAACCAGTTGTTCAAAGTATGGTCTTCGTTATACCAGTCTATATAATATGTTTTTCCTTCAGCAAGTGTGCTGGAAGGCAGCAGCAATTTATCGTTAGGTGCAATTACTTTACGCAGTACCGGTGCTTCGCCCTTCATATAGTCGGCCATGCTGCCATATACATCAAAGGTTACTTCCTGTGGTGCACGGTTCACAAAGTTCAATTCTTCCTGTTCGTCTTTTTTGCAACTGCTGAAGCTGAATACAGCCATTGCAGACACAACCGATAGGTGGAGTAGTTTTCGCATCTTAGCAAATTAACAAGTAATGCTCAAAAAGTAAAGTTCATTAACATACCTAAGACGTTTGGCGGTATCTTATTGGCTGAGCCTATTTTGTATAATTTGCACACCGGTCAAAAAAAAGAGTAGTTGTAATGGCTATAGCACAACAGCGTATCAAGGAGGTAGCAAAAGTATTTGCAAAGCTTGGCTGTATAGGCTTTGGCGGCCCTGCGGTACATATTGCCATGATGCAAAAAGAGGTAGTAGAAAAGCGCGGATGGATGAGCCATGAGCATTTTCTTGACCTGATGGGCGCTACAAACCTTATACCCGGCCCCAACTCTACCGAGATGACCATGCACTGCGGCCATGAGCGGGCGGGCTGGAAGGGGCTGGTAGTGGCCGGTATATGCTTTATTGCACCGGCTGTAGTTATTTCATCTTTATTTGCATGGGCCTATGCCCAATACGGTTCGTTGCCACAGGTAGCACCCTTTTTATACGGTATCAAACCTGCAATCATAGTTGTTATCATATCGGCCATGGTAAGCCTGGGCAAGAAAGCAATAAAAACCCAATGGCTGGCAATTATAGGTTTTGCTTGTGTAGTAGCTGCCCTTGCAGGTATCAATGAAATAGCCGTTCTGTTTGGTGCGGGGTTTACAGGTATTGCGCGGCAGGCAATAGCTAAAAACAGGAACACAGTAAACAGTCTGATACCACTGGGCATTCTACCGGTCTCCTACACATCGGTCTTCTTTACATTTCTTAAAATAGGTGCCATATTATATGGCAGTGGTTATTTACTTTTTGCTTTTCTGGATGCTGAACTGGTAAGCACAGGCGTAATTACCCGCAAGCAATTGATAGATGCTGTGGCCGTAGGGCAGTTTACGCCCGGGCCGGTATTTTCGGCAGCTACGTTTATAGGATGGCAAATAAGTGGCTGGCAAGGCGCGCTGGCAGCAACAGTTGGCATATTCCTTCCATCATTCCTGTTTGTGGCTTTGCTCAACCCATTGATACCGGTATTGAAAAGGTCAAAGATCATGACGGCCTTTCTCGACGCGGTCAATGTAGCCTCTGTAGCTATAATCCTGGTTATTTGCTACGATATGGCACGAGATTCGGTACAGGATTGGCGCACCATGACAATAGCCCTGGCAAGCCTTGCCGTTACATTTTACTTTAAAAACCTCAATACCGCATTCATAGTAGCAGGGGGCGCAGTGGCGGGCTATCTTTTGTTTTTGTTATAAAACAAAAAAGCCACCGTAACGGTGGCTTATGTATGTGCAATGGATAGTTTTATGCTTTCTTCACCTTTATGGCCGATAAGCCGCGTGGTGTACGTTCTGTTTCAAAGGTCACCATATCACGCTCCTTTACAGGTGTTAGCAGGTTGTTTACGTGCATGAAGACGTTTTCTTTGCTCTTCATGTCGGTAATGAAACCATAACCTTTACTCTCATTCATGTAGGTAATTAAACCCTTACGTTCTACTACCAATTCTTCTTCACTGCGCGGGCGCGATACATCCAGCGATATTTCAGAAGCCACTATCTCTTTGCGGTTCTGTTTATCAGGTGGCGTATCGGTAAAGTTGCCGTTCTCATCCAGGTACACAATCATGTCCTCCAGGCTTTTACCCTTGTTGTTGTTGTCTTTACGCTCGGCCATCTTTTGGGCCTTGTCTTGCTTCGCTTTTGCTTTCTTCTTTTGCTTTTCTTTTTTTGCTGCGGTTTCCCCCATTTAAATACTCAAATTTTAATTTACAATATTTTTCATGTTCCTATGCGTACATAGGTATTATTTCTTTGCCACTTGCGGTTTCCAGGGCAGGGCTTACATTTAAAAACTGCCCCATAAACGGCTTCTTGTTCAATTCCTTAATAGCTTGTGCTGCTTCCACGCTACAATTCATCACTATATATCCGTATCCATGTGGTATACCGTAGTCATCCATAGGTATATTGGCATGGCGTACCTGGCCTATTTTTGAGAACAATGTATAAAGATCTTGTGCTTCAATTTCACTACCGAGGTTTCCTATAAATATTCTCATGCTTTTGCTTTGCAGTGGCATTCTTAGTTATCGCTGCTACTGCTATCGTCTTTTTTTCTTTGGCTTTGCGGCCTTGGTTCAATTTCCTTAGCACCAACTTCATTCACCTCTAAGAACTGGTTCATGAAATTTTGCCGGTGCAATGCTCTTATTGCTTTTTCTCCGTTCTCTCTTTCATTTATATGCACTACTGCATATCCTTTCGATCTTCCCGCGTCATCCATCATCACCTGCACTTCTACGTTGCCAAACTCCTTGAACAGATCTTTTATCTGTGTTTCGGAAGCATTAATGTGCAGGTTGCCAACATAAATTTTCATACCCACATGGTTTTAGCTCATTTACAAAAAACACAAAGAGCTATGAATAGCTTGTATCCATAGCACCGTGCATTTTGTTTGCTTGTTTCTTTAGTTGTATGGATATTTATTTTTTCAAGTATTAATAGCGGCTGTTATTTGAACGGCTGCCATTTAACTCATTGTTTTTGGGCTTTGCTTCATTTACTACTATCGACCGCTCATCTACCGTGATATTATTCAATTGCTCTATAGCTTTTTCTGCCTGTATGCTATCGGCCATTTCAACAAAAGCAAAACCCCTGGCGCGCTTTGTGATGCGATCTGTCATTATAGTTACCGATGCTACATCTCCAAATTTGGCAAACATGGTTTGCAATTGCTTCTCTGTGGTCTGAAAATTCAGATTGCCAACAAAAATATTCATAATCTCTTAGTTTTTAAAATGATAAATTTTAAGGGTGCTGTAAAAGCAATAACTGAAGAGATATACAAAAATGCAGATCAGAAAAAGCGATGGCAGTTGACCAATTACACTTCAAAGGTACGTTTTATACGCCGATATAAAAAATAATATATTGTACTACAGGGTTTAAAAGTTACCTTCACCCAAAAGAGGGCTATTTATGACAACGACTAATGAGGTGTACAGGAAAATAAAAGAAATTAGCAGCCGCTCTATGAATCCCCGCCCCAAAATATCGGTACCCATGATTGCCGAAGAACTTATGTTATCTCAAGACCAATTAGTACCCTGCCTGGATGCACTTAAAGAACTACGCCTTATAAAAACTGAAGGCTTAGGTTTCGGGTGTATCAAACTTACATTATTGGGTAGCACTGTAAACCGCTAGTTGCACTTTCTCCATCCGCAAGCGCCTCCGCTTTATGTAACGGCGTATATACAGTATAATAGCTATTGTTAGCATGAAAATTAATGTTTAGCTTTTATTGATTCCTTGTTGGCATTAACTGGTATAACATTGGGCAGCTTTATAATGCGCATCCAGGCCATCAGGCGTATTAACGGGTATACAGGATCTATCTCGTGCCAACGCTTGCCAAAGTTTACCGAAGAAGGACGTTTATGGTGATTATTGTGATAAGATTCTCCAAGCATCAGTACATCTATAAACAACAAGTTGCGCGATGTATTTTTCAACCGGAAATTGATATACCCGTATTTGTGTGCAAACCAGTTGATAAGCGCACCATGAAATGCACCCATACCTAGCAACACCGGCAGCAATAAATACACCCAGGGGTTGCTTGCAAAGGCAAGAAAAAACAGGATGTACGCAGCAGCCCATAATATACGCGAGGGTGTTGAATTGGCCCATCGGTCAAAGCCTTTCCATTCGGGCAGGTTTTTCAAAAATCGGGCTTCCACTTGCATACGGTTGTGTACAATATCATTGTAAAAGCCACGTGTGCGCCACATCATGCTTATCAGGTTAGACGAAAATGCAGGCGAATGCGGATCTTTATCGGTATCGGTATAGGCATGATGCATACGGTGCATTATAGCATATGCTCTTGGGCTCATATAGTGCGGCCCCTGCGTTATGTAAGTAAAAATGAAAAAGAAACGCTCCCAAAATTTACTCATAGTGAAAGCCCCATGCGATGCGTACCTATGATGAAAAAATGTTTGTGAAAATAGCGACAGATACCATACGGCAATAAAAAGAACGATAACGGGCATAAGTATACCTTGTTGATTTAGATGAAGAAAAAACCAAGAAGTAGAAATGTAATTAAGAAGGCTGCAGTAAGGCGTGTAACCGGTGCCGTAAAAATATAATGTCGAACTCTTGACGATACTACCTTGTGTAGTACGCTATGAAGTTACGCAGGTAAATGTTAAGAAGAATACAATATGCGCATTATACAATGTGAGTATAAATGCACTTGCATAGCACATTCATTA
>JAEZIL010000345.1 GCA_023436685.1 Bacteroidota bacterium
ACATGATCCTGTGTGAAGAAGAGCAAGTTGTTAGACTCAGGTACATAATATGTGTATGTGGGCATGCCGCCAAACATGCTATTGCTCCAGTGCGCTTGCTCCCCGGTTTTCTCGTGGTATGCTCTTATTTCCTGAGACATCCCTTTCCATTGTTCCTGGTCGCCGGCTATAAGTTGTTTGCCTTGTATTTGCGGATAGCAGAAAAATAATGCTATTAGTGCAAACCCAACTATCGCCAAAATATGTGGCAAGTACTTCTTCATGTGTTTGGAAAATTTGTGATCTGTGTATTTACAAACAAAAATAGCGGTTCTATCCACTTATGAAAATGAATTGTAAAAAAAGCCTGTTAATAATAATAACGGCTTTTCCACAATATATATTTCACGTTTTATCATCTTTCGTTTTTCGCTCGTTAAAGGTTAGTTTTGCGCTCTATCAATTGTAGTAAGAACTATTCCCAATAATGCTATCAAAAGAAACCCTGCTAAGGGCATATAGGTTGATGATGACTGCAAAGGCTATGGCTGACATATATGAAGCTAACAGGCCTATTTGTAAATATGTTCATAGCACATCTCGTGGTCATGAAGCTATCCAATTGGCTACAGGTATGTTATTGGAACCTTGCGATTACGTAAGCCCGTACTATCGCGATGAAAGCATGATGCTGGGGATGGGATGGCGCCCTTACGAGCTCATGCTGCAATTACTTGCCAAAGGCGATGATCCCTTTACTGGAGGAAGAGCATATTATAACCACCCTAACTCGCGACGTGACAATTTCCCTAAAATAATTCATCAGAGTAGTGCCACTGGCATGCAGGTAGTACCTACTACAGGCGTAGCGCAGGGTATACAATATATAGAAAAGCAAAAGCTGATAAATTATCCTACACCTCCAGTTGTTGTTTGCTCACTTGGCGATGGTAGTGTAACGGAGGGTGAAGTAGCCGAGGCCTTTCAGTTTGCAGTACTTCATCAATTACCAATAATATACCTCGTTCAGGATAATGATTGGGGTATATCGGTAAGTAGTGATGAAGCACGTACTATGGATGCGTATGAATTTGCAGCAGGCTTTAAAGGGATGGAGCGTGTACGTGTTAACGGTAGCGACTTTGCCGACTCATACAAAACGATGGACTATACCATCAATTGGGTACGTAAAGAGCGTAAACCCATACTGGTACATGCTAAAGTTCCTTTACTGGGTCACCATACATCGGGCGTACGTAAAGAATGGTACCGCACAGCTGAAGACCTCTCCAAACACTCAGTTGACGATCCCGGCCCCAAACTCCGCAAAATGCTCATTTCTAAAGGGATTAGCGAAAGCGTACTAGATAATATAGAAGAGGAAGAACGAGTATTTATTGAGAACGAATTTAACGCCGCAGTAGCAGCGCCCGACCCTGACCCAGCCTCAGTTGCCGACCACGTGTTTGCACCAACACCAGTTACAGAAGAAAGAGGCAACCGTACACCGGCAGGTAAGGACAAATCAGTAATGGTTGATGCAGCACTACATGCCGTAGAAGAAATATTGCAAGACTACCCCGAAGCCTTGTTTTACGGACAAGATGTAGGCAAACGTTTAGGTGGTGTATTTCGCGAGGCAGCTACATTAGCCGATAAATTTGGCGACAACCGAGTATTCAATACAGCTATACAAGAAGCGTATATAATTGGCTCTACTGTTGGCATGAGTGCCGTTGGCCTGAAACCTATTGTAGAAGTTCAGTTTGCTGATTATATATACCCTGGCATCAACCAATTGGTAACAGAGATAAGTAAGTCCAGCTATTTAAGCTGTGGTAAATTTCCTGTTTCCTGCATCATACGTGTGCCCATAGGTGCTTATGGTGGCGGTGGGCCTTATCATAGCGGTAGTGTCGAAAGTACACTCGCTACTATCAAAGGCATTAAGATAGCTTATCCCAGCAATGCTGCCGATATGAAAGGCATTATGAAGGCAGCTTTCCTTGATCCTAATCCCGTAGTAATGTTAGAGCATAAAGGACTTTATTGGAGTAAGGTACCAGGCACTGATGAAGCTAAAATGGTAGAGCCTGACCGCGATTATATACTACCATTGGGCAAAGGAACTGTTGTAATGGAAGCCGAACAAGAGGCAATTGATAATGGAGAGTCAATTTGCATTATTACATATGGCATGGGCGTTTATTGGGCTAAAAATGCTGCCAAACAATATCCGGGACAAGTAGAAGTGGTTGACCTTCGTACTATCTATCCGCTTGATGAAGACCTGATATACATGACTGTGCGGAAACATGGTAAATGTATTGTACTTACCGAAGAGCAATTGCGCAACTCATTTTGTGAAGCTTTGGCCGGACGTATTGCTCAAAATTGTTTTAAATATCTCGATGCACCGGTGCAAACAATCGGTGCGCTAGACCTGCCTGCTGTACCTATGAATATGGGGCTTGAAGCTGCTATGCTCCCCAATGCAGATAAAGTAGCAGATAGGATCGGACAATTATTAGCATATTAAAAGATCAAATGGTATAATTTAAAAAGCCGGAACAAAAATGTTCCGGCTTTTTAATATGCAGTAAAAACTATTGGACAATACGAACATTAACTGCGTTCATACCTTTTCTTCCTTGTTGTAATTCAAACTCTACGCGATCGTTTTCTTTCACCTGTTCTTTTAAGCCTGTAACGTGTACAAATGTTTCCTGGGCAGAGTCATCATGCTTAATGAAGCCAAAACCTTTACCTTCATTAAAGAACTTAATTGTTCCTGTTAATTTTTGTGTTTGCACTTTGTATTGAAATTTAATAATAGCCATCAAAGATAGGCTATACATTTATATAAAATTCGTTTTTAAATAAGATATAAAATTCTCCCGGCTATTGTATATACAGCAATTAAAATCTCAATCCAATACTACACGTTCGGCTAGCCAGCTTTCTTTAAGGGGTATCAGCCAATTGCTTAAAAGCTCTTTTTTTGTAGCAGCTAAATTATTGAATAGCGGTGTATCCTTGTTGATATACGCTTTATCTAAAGCATATTGCACCTGATTGTAAGGTAACATTTGAGCCTTACCATTTACGAGGAATGTAAGTGTCATGCGGTCGAACATGTTAATGCTATATTGCCGCTCAATGCTTTTCACTATCCGCACCGATGAATCGGTACTGCAGCCGCTCACTTGTACATCAGTTTCATCGGCAATAAATACAATAAATTGTTTAAATAAAAGCTTTGCCAAGCCCTTTACGGGTATACCATGCGATTGCCAGTGGGCATAAAACTGATGTAATTGCTCATTTATCTCTAGTTCTTCTTTTTCTAAAAATGGCCTGCTGCTCTGATAAATCCATACACGTGCATTATCAGAAAATTCTTTCGGTAATAATTCTTCTAATTCTTTTGTAAGCATAATCCAAATTTACTCCAGAAAGCAGATAAGCCAATTTGATATTGGCAATAGGGATATAACAATTACTCAGCTAGCGATCTTGCTATCATTTCTGCTACATCCATCACAACTACACTATCTTCTTTCTCTTTATTCTTAACACCATCGGTTAGCATTGTTGTGCAAAAAGGGCAGTTAGCAGCTATAATATTAGCACCTGTGTCTATTGCTTCTTCTGAACGTTCAAAGTTAACCCGTGTGGTACCGGGCTCTTCCTCCTTAAACATTTGCGCACCGCCGGCACCACAACACATACCTGTTGTACGGCAGCGTTTCATTTCTATCAATTCCACATCCAGCGCCTGCAATACTTCACGAGGTGCTTCGTATATATTATTACCACGCCCTAAATAGCAACTGTCGTGATACGTTATTTTACGTCCTTTGAATTCTCCACCCTCTTTTAGCCGCACACGTCCTTCG
>JAEZIL010000056.1 GCA_023436685.1 Bacteroidota bacterium
GTGCTGCAACTGGGTTTAATGTATAGCATGAAAAAAGATGTGCTGGCACTGCAGTATTTTGATAACGCCTACAAAATGGATACCCTTGATGCATTCCCCTTATTCGCAAAAGGCGTTTTTTATCAAAATATGAATGATATGGAAACTGCAAAGCAGCAGTATACATCTGCTATAATGGCCGATAGGGATTATACAGATGCTTATTTGAATATGGGGTATATTTTATTACAACAAGATTCGCTTGAAAAGGCCAAAAGACAATTTGACCTTGTTACACAGTTGCAGCCCGACGATGCTGAAGCTTATTACAACCGCGGCTTATGCAATGAATTAATGGGTAACAAACAGGATGCTATAAAAGATTATGAACAAGCCCTGGTTTTTGCGAAAGACTACCGTGAACCCGCTGAAGGGCTGAAACGGTTAAAAAAGTAAACCGATAATTTAACTACAGAGAGAAGATAGGAATTAGTTTCTTAACTTGGTAGTTTACCGGTTAAGCATTGAGGGTACATTTATACAACATACTACTGCTATTTATTTTAGGTGCATGTAGCGTAACATATACTTATGCACAAAAAAAACATCCTGCACCAGTAAAGCCCTCTATCAGTAAAACCACTACTCAAAAAGACACCGCGCTTTCTACCCTTACGGGCAACATTAAACCTGAAGTTTCACCTGTTCTTTCCCGGAGTATTGACACAGTTATTATCATTGATAAGAAAACAGGCAAACCTGTTGACCCTAAGAACAAGCAGGAGCCACTTAAAACAGCAACACGTAAGCCTGATACGATAATATATATAGACGAGCCGTACAAAAAGCCTAAGCCCGGTATTGTATTGCCTGTAAAAGATACAGTAATAGTAATAAGCAAGGGGAGGCAAACCAAGCAGCTACTAAAAGACATACCCAAAAGCGAGGTAAAGGTGGTAAAAGTGAAGGAAACATGTAACTGCGTTGCCATGAATGTTACCACGCAGGACACCTTAAGATTTGAAGACTATATCAATTATACTTTTTCGTTCAAGAACAATTGCAAAGAAAAAGTTTACATTAATTCTTCCTGCTTTGGCTTTCTTGTTTTTAACTCCAATGGTGTGCCTGTGCGTACCTTGCGCAAGGTTGACTTTGCTAAACAATATAGATACCCAGAATATGTAGAGTTGAGGCCGGGGGAAGAGTATATGTTTCAATTTGGTGAAGATCCGTTCTTCCGATACGATTTGAGGCAGGGCTGGAAATATAAGTTCACATTCACTTATGTAAATACCAAACTACGCTACAGGCCATCGCCCGACAATACTTATTCCTGTAGCCAGTTTCGTGATAAAACAATAATAGTAAAATAGATATTTATTCCAGTTCGTACTCGAGGCGAACGGTTATGGTAGCTGTTTTATTTTTACTGGTTGTATTAAAGGCGCCCCCGTAGCTGTAATCTTCGTTGCTATGCTGGCCGGTTATTTGAAATACTCCCATCGACCCTTTCCGTAGCCGTCCAAGTTCGCTCTGCGCATTTTTTGCAATGGTGCTTGCGCGGTTGTATGCGTCGGCAGCTGCCTTAGCCAGCAGGTCTATCTTTAGGCTCGATAGTTTGGTGTAATAATAATACGGCTCTTGTGAACTCAATTCAATGCCCGACTGTAACAGTTCGGTGATCTCTCGTGATATTTTCTCTACTTTATCAATATTTTTCGACTCGATCTTTACATTCTGTCTCAATTGATATCCGTTGAAGCTGGAACCTGTCTGCCTGCCATTTACATCATACTGATAACTGTACTGTTTATCGATAACAATTGAGGAAAAAATTATCTCATTTGCAGCTATACCGTGCCCAGCCAGGTAGGCGCGTATTTGTTTCTCGTCCGACTTCAGGCTGGAATATGCATCCTTAAGCTCAAACGAAGTACGGGTAAATGTTGCAGACCATACAATAAGATCGGCAGTGAAGTTATACTCAGAACTGCCAACAACATTTACCGTATTCCTTGTTTTAAACTTATATGTGTATGCTCTGCCAAGTATCCAGCCCCCTATAATAACAGCTAATGATATAGCAATTGCGGGTATTGCGCTTTTCATGATGTGTGAACGTTTGTCTATTAAAGGTAGTATATCACGACATTTTGTCCCAAAAATTCAGTCTGGCAAATAAATTGAAGCTAATATTGCGCAATGTTTTTCAAAAAAAGGAAATCTATGAACGAGAAAACCACTGAAAAAGAGCCAATGGATCAGGAAAATACCGACAACACGTCACAAAACAGCGAAATGGAGGATGCTTTGGCACAGGGGTTAAATACCGATGATAGCATAAATGGTATGCAGCACCTGGATGATGCAATAGATGAGAATGATGAAAGCGAAAAACTTAAAGTGGAGCTGGCTGACGCAAAAGATAAATATCTGCGCTTGGTGGCCGAATTTGACAATTTCAGGAAACGCACCGCAAAAGAACGTGTTGACCTGTCGCTGACGGCCGGTAAGGATATAATACAATCGCTATTAGTAGTGCTTGATGATACGGAGCGCGCTGAAAAACAGTTACAGACAGTAACTGATATTAACATTTTAAGGGAAGGCATATTATTGGTTTTCAACAAGTTAAAAACTACTTTACAGCATAAAGGCTTGAAAGCCATGGAAAGTGTGGGGCAACCTTTTGACGCTGATATGCATGAAGCAATAACAGAAATACCTGCACCTTCAGAAGAAATGGTAGGCAAAGTAGTAGACGAAGTGGAAAAAGGCTATTACCTGAACGATAAGCTTATAAGACTCGCAAAAGTGGTAGTAGGAAAATAAGTGATCATTATTTAAAGTCCCCTTAGGGGATGTTTTTATGGCAAAAAGAGATTATTACGAAGTACTTGGTGTAGCTAAAACAGCAAGTGCCGATGAAATAAAAAAAGCATACAGGAAAATAGCCC
>JAEZIL010000096.1 GCA_023436685.1 Bacteroidota bacterium
GAAGAATGCAGAATTCTAACTTATATTATTTAAAAGCCTCACCGAATTGGTGAGGCTTTTAAATTCACTTCATTTAATTATACAACATGCACCACTTTTGTGGGCTCCAGATTAGCATTACGTATTGAAACATTGCGCGCTACACTCTGTGCTATATCAACAAATACATTTCTTGCGGGGTTGGTCATATCTAGTATTGCAGGCACACCTTTATCCCCACCTTCGCGTATGCCTTGCACCAGCGGTACTTCCCCTAAATAAGGCAGCTCAAATTGTTCCGCCATTTGCTTAGCGCCACCTTTGCCAAATATGTAGTATTTATTTTCAGGTAATTCGGCTGGCGTGAAATAAGCCATATTTTCTACCATCCCAAGTATAGGTATGTTTATTTGAGGCTGCTTAAACATCATAATTGCTTTCTTTGCATCTGCTGCTGCAACAGCCTGTGGTGTTGATACTATTACTGCACCTGTAACTGGTACAGCCTGTACTAATGTTAAGTGCACATCTCCTGTACCGGGCGGTAAATCAATAACCAGATAGTCAAGCTCGCCCCATAGTACATCGCTTACAAACTGTTTTAATGCAGAGCTAGCCATTGGTCCTCGCCATATCATTGCTTGTCTTTCGTCTACCAGTATACCTATCGACATAGCTTTAACTCCATGTGCTTCAATAGGCACTATCATTCCTTTTCCCTCAACTTCAGTCATCATAGGTTTCTCGTTGCGTATACCTAGCATTATATGTATTGAAGGTCCATAGATATCAGCATCTAAAATGCCTACCTTAGCACCTTCGCTGGTAAGGCCTAAGGCCAGGTTTACAGAAACGGTTGACTTACCTACCCCTCCTTTACCAGAGGCTACCATAATAATGTTCTTCACCCCGGGAAGTACAGCTTTACTGTCTTTACGGTTGCTGTTTACATTTGCTTCCATTTTCACAATTACATCAGCCTCCGCATTTACGTGTTCTTTTATTGCATTGATACAATCTCTCTCTATTAATTCTTTCAACGGGCAAGCAGGGGTAGTAAGTACCACCATGAATGATATTTTCTTACCTTCTATTTCTACATCGCGTATCATATTCAGGGTCACCAGGTCCTTTCCCAGGTCGGGCTCTTGCACGTGGCTCAATGCAGCTAATACCTCTTCTTTTGTTATCATACTAAACCTTTGTTAAAACAACTTGTAGGAGTGCAAAAGTACGTCATACACTTCTTTCTTTGTATAACATTAGCAGCTATTTACGCTGATACATTTATTATCAATATTGATACCTGGTACTTTGCGGAAAAATTTATTTAAACAATGTAACTTTGAGCTAGATGCTACGTAGATTAGTCGGGTTTATATATATCCTTTGTGTGTTTGCTCTCTCAAAAGCATTTGCGCAAGACCCTTACGAGAACATTATACAGATAAACGGTGTTACTATGACCGCCGATAGCCTGCGTGCAGTACCCAATGTTACTGTATTGGTACTAAATAAAGATCGTGGCGTAGAATCCAGCAACAAAGGTGTTTTTTCTATTGTAGTATACAAAGGCGATACCCTTCAATTTTCTGCGCTAGGTTTCCGTAGTAAACAATATGTGGTTCCTTAAGATCTTAAAGGCCATTACTTCTCCCTTATTCAGCTAATGGTGCAGGATACATTTTACCTGCCTGAAACTATTATTCGCCCGGTTCCATCCAAAGAGCAGTTTGATTATGCTTTTAAAAACTGGAACATACCAGACGATCAGCTTGAACTTGCCCGTAAAAATACAAATGCACTAACTTTAAGGGCTCTGGCCTACACTATGCCACGCGATGGTGCTGAAAACCAGGCTGCATATCAAAACCAGCAGGCAGTCCTTTCTACTTACTATGGCCAGCAAAAGCCAATGAACATCTTTAACCCGCTTGCATGGGCTGAGTTTTATGAAGCATGGAAGCGTGGCGACTATCGCAAAAAAAACAGAACGTATTAATTAGATACTGTTCCTTTTGTAGTAATTTATGCTAATGCGCACAAGAGAGAAGTATAATGTAAATATCGTTGGTAACCTTAATGCCTCTGAAACTATAGTATTTGCACACGGCTTTGGCACAAATCAAACATCATTTCATCCATTAATCGAACCTTTCACTAACAATTACCGCATAGTGTTATTCGATTATATCGGCAGTGGCCAATCAGATATCAATGCATATGACGCCGCTAAATACAGTAACATATACGGCTATGTGAATGACCTAGTCGAAATCTGTAAATATGCCCAACTTCAGGATGCAATATTTGTAGGGCAATCTATTAGCGGTATTATAGGGTTATTGGCATGTGTGCAGTATCCCGAGTTTTTTTCTAAGCTAATCATGATAGGTTCTAGCCCCCGCTATCTTAATGATGAGAGCCGAAGATATATAGGTGGGTTCGACATGGCCGATCTGGAAGGATTGTATGCGGCTATGGAGACTGATTTTAAGTCTTGGGCCTCGGGCTTTGCGCGGGTAGCTATGGGCAATGCTGACAGGCCATATCTGGCAGAGCAATTCGCAGAAACGTTAGGTGCAATACGGCCAGACATAGGCATTCAGTTAGCTAAAACTATATTTCAATCTGATAACCGATCAGAGCTGAACAAAATAGATAAACCTGTTCTAATAATTCAAACAGTAAATGACATTGCAGTTCCCGAATCAGTAGGACGATATATGGATAACAATATTCCAAATAGTGAATTGGTGAAAGTAAGTACGGAAGGACACTTTCCCCATATCAGTGCCCCTAACGAGATCATTAAAGCTATCAAAGACTTTATTTAAGGTTTGGTAAAGCTTTACGTTTTTATTTTACGCTTCTCGTCTTAAAACGTATTTATCTATAGTTCTAAGAGAAGCCACAAGTATTCCCAGCAACAAGCCGGCAATGCTAGTAACAACCAAATTTCCAAAAGCAATCTCCTTAGTTAATAATACACGCAAGCATAATAGACCTACCATAATTAAAATAGCAATTGGCCAATACCGCCTATTACCTGGTCTCTGTATCTGTTGTTTTGGCAGCTTATATACAACACATCCAATAGCAATTAACCCAATGATAGTACTGCCATGTTGTAATAGCTTATAGATAGGCAGCTTATATTTCCCTATTGATAATTGACTTTTTAATTGAGACAAACGCTCAACAAAATACCCATGCTCATGAGTAAAGCTATCCCAAAGCAAATGAGAACCAATACCTATCAAACAAGATATAATAACGACCAACCAACCTGCCTTAAAACGTAACAACCAACTATCAGTCTCCAAACCATTAAACCGATTAGACCACGCAGTTGGCAGGTTGGGAATTAGTTTTCCTCTAACCAACAAATGAAAAACAAAACAAAGTACTAGCGCAATTGGTAAATCGAAATAAAATATACCTGCCAAGCGTATGGCTATAAATACTTTTCGCTTTCAAGCGGATAAAGCATTCAAGATCCGGGGTTATGGAGCCTGTTATGAGTGCGGTAGTTGAGATATATTTCCTGTTGAGTTTAGCCAGTGGCAGAACGA
>JAEZIL010000167.1 GCA_023436685.1 Bacteroidota bacterium
CGAAGCTGGACGGGTAAAGCACCATATTGCTCATAATATAGATGACGCCCGCAATACTATTTTGATAGTAGGATATTGCGAACCTGAATCATTAGGCGGACGTTTGCGCTCAGGAGCAACACATGTAAGCATATTTGGTACACACTACGAGGTTGTGGCTGAAGTTGGTGTCATCAATAGCTTAAGCGCACATGGAGATTATGATGATATGAGCCAATGGCTGGCTTGCCAGGAGCCACGTGAAGTGAGAAAGGTTTTCCTGGTACACGGAGAATATGATGTACAGCAAAACTTTAAGGCCCGCTTAATAAGAAAGGGATTTACTGATGTAGAAATACCGGCTAGGCATCAGGTTATTGGCTTGGGCGACCTGGATTAGTCGTCCATCCGCTTCAGGTTCACTTCTGAAACTGTTGAAACAATTATCGGATACTTTTCTAGTGTTACGTCTGAAGAGTCGAGGCCAAAAGCACGTTCCTCAGAAAGGCTGACCTTCTTAAGCATAAAATAAATGCGCATCATTATCTTTTCAAAGAAAGGAAGTGAGTTGTCGCGCGATAGGAATTTCTCCATAATGATAAACCGGAAATCACCCATCACATTGTTTTTGCTTAGCGACTCATAGCGGCTTACCACATTTACCTCCTTGTTTTGCACCATTTCTTCTACTACTTTCCGGAACATCATTTGTATGCGGTGCTCTACACGGAAACCGAGGCGGAATTCAACCCTGATTATTTCGTTGGGTATTATGGTTTGTACCACATATTCCATTGTATAAGGGTCATCCACTACATCAACATGCACAAACCAGTATAAATCTGCACGCTTGGGTTTACGATATAGTATTGAGTAAATTATTTTATGCTCAATCTCTTTAGGGTTATTGGCACTGGTTAAATATACCAGGTGGGTAGCGTATTTAGGTATACTACGGTCATTGCTAAGTTCTTGTATTACACCCACATAATCCTCCAACCGTACAAATTCAACATAGCGGTTTTTGATCTTCCTGGCCTTGAACCACGCAAACATTACTGTAAATAGTGCTACAGCTAATATTAATGTTACATAACCGCCATGTGGAAATTTTTCCAGGTTGGCTATTAGGAATGATACTTCAATAGTAAGGAAAACAGCCAGGTAGCAAACTATCCATACTATGGGCACACGTTTGATAAACATGTAATATGAAAATAGCGTTGAGGTCATTATCATAGTAAAGACAATGGCAAGGCCATATGCCGCACCCATATTCGACGATTTCTGAAAGTAGAATACTACTACTGTACAACCAACAAAAAGTAAGGCGTTAATACCCGGTATAAATAATTGCCCTCTTTCAATGGTGGGGTAATTGACCTTCATTTTAGGCCATAAATTCAGTTTTATAGCTTCATTTATCAGGGTGAATGATGCCGATATCATGGCCTGGCTGGCAATAATTGCTGCCGCAGTAGCTATAATAATACCAGGAATAAGGAACCAGTCGGGCATAATTTCGTAAAAAGGGTTTGATTTTTGGGCGTCCCATATCTTCCCTTTCTGTGTCAGCAGCCACGCACCCTGACCCAGGTAATGTAGTATCAGGCAAGTCTTAACATATATCCAGGATACGCGTATGTTTCCACGGCCGCAATGTCCCATATCAGAATATAACGCTTCGGCCCCCGTAGTACACAGAAATATTGCACCTAATAGCCAGAATCCTTTAGGGTATATTGTAAGTAGTTTAATGCCATACATCGGGTTAAAAGCCTTTAACACACCCCAGTCATCAGCAATATGTATAATGCCTAAGGTAGCCAGCATAAGGAACCACATCGTCATAATAGGGCCAAAAGCTTTACCGATTGACGCTGTGCCAAATTGCTGGAAAAAGAATAGTATGGTAAGTATTGCCATTGTTATATGTACAATGGTCCAATCGTTAATATGCCCCAGTATAGGCAAATTTTGCAAACCTTCTACCGCAGCCGATACAGAAATAGGAGGGGTGATCATGCCATCGGCCAGGATAGTAGCCCCGCCAATCATTGCCGGGAAAACCGTCCATTTACCGTGGCGCCGTATTAAGGCAAATAAAGAGAAGATACCACCTTCACCGTTATTGTCAGCCTTAAGTGTCAGCAATACATACTTTACTGTGGTTTGTAAAGTAAGCGTCCAGATAATGCACGATAAACCGCCAACTATAAGCAATTCTGTTATTTCCCTTCCATTACAAATTTCATTGAAAACATATAAAGGAGAAGTACCGATATCGCCATAGATAATACCTAATGCGATAAGTAGGCCGGCCATAGAGGCCTTATTCATATTTTTTCCCACGTGTACCTATTAGTTAGGATTTGAACAAGAGTTTGCAAAGTTAGTATATAAAGTACTTGTATGTCAAAATTTAAATTGAATAAAACAGTATTAGTTAATAATAGTATCTATAAACTAAAGTGAATATTATACTGCGTACCTTTGCCAACTTGTTGAAATGGCTATTATAGGTAAAATTGATTTAGGTGATTTCCCGCTACTGCTGGCACCAATGGAAGATGTTAGTGATCCGCCATTCAGAGCTGTGTGCAAGCAACATAGTGCCGACCTGATGTATACTGAATTTATTTCGTCGGAAGGATTGATACGAGATGCAATTAAGAGTAGGCAAAAGTTAGACATATTTGATTATGAGCGTCCCATAGGTATACAGATATTTGGCGGTGACGAGGAAGCAATGGCCATGTCGGCCAAAATTGTGGAGGCCACAAACCCCGATCTGCTGGATATCAATTTCGGATGCCCCGTAAAGAAGGTAGTGTGTAAAGGTGCCGGTGCGGGTGTGCTAAAAGATATAGACTTGATGGTGCGCCTTACAAAAGCTGTAGTAAATGCTACCAGCCTGCCGGTAACGGTAAAAACGCGCCTGGGCTGGGACGATAGTAGCAAGAATATAGAAGAAGTGGCTGAACGCCTGCAAGATGTAGGCATACAGGCGCTCACCATACATGGACGCACGCGCGTACAGATGTATAAAGGCGAGGCCGACTGGACGCTTATCTCAAAAGTGAAGAACAACCCCCGCATACAGATACCTATCTTTGGTAATGGCGATATTGATAGCCCGCAAAAAGCATTGGAATATAAGAACCGCTACGGTGTGGATGGCATAATGATAGGCCGTGCGGCTATAGGTTACCCATGGATATTCAGGGAGATAAAGCATTTCCTGGCTACTGGTGAGATACTTGAGCCACCAACACTTGCCGAGCGTATAGATGCTTGTAAAAAACATTTGTATGGTTCAGTACAATGGAAGGGTGAAAAGTTAGGCATTCTCGAAATGCGCAGGCACTATGCCAACTACCTGAAAGGATTGCCAAGCATCAAAGAATTCCGCACAAGGCTGGTAACTACCGATAGTCTGCAAGAGCTGGAAGCTATTTTTGCCGATCTGCAAGAGCACTACGAAAACCTGGCTGTAGCTTAGCCTATTGTTAATTAACTATAGAGCTAGTCGGTGTTTTCTTGATTTGGTTAATTACAGAACCAGCTTTTGCATGTCAATTAGATAGATGCGTTATGTGTAAAAGATTAGAAGGCCTGGGTGCTTAGTTACACTAGTTTTATTACCTTTGCGCTACTTTTTCAATAATCTTTTTTCTGAAGCATGTTGCAGGAAGCACCAATAAAAGCTAAGAAGCAGATATTTCTTCTGGCACGTTTCAAGGACTATTCGCAGTTGCTTAAGCCTAACTTAAGCTTTATGGTCGTATTTTCAAGCGTAGTCGGTTATCTCTTAGCTCCGGGCATCGCTTTCCAATGGGACAAAATAATAACACTTTTTATTGGAGGTATATTAGTTACCGGTGGCGCTAATACAATAAACCAGATATTAGAGCGTGAAGGAGATAAATTAATGCAGAGGACGATGTACCGTCCAATTCCCGATGGCCGATTAAGTATTGCGGAAGGCTGGGTGGTGGCAATCTTGTCGGGGTTAACAGGAGTTGTAATGCTTGGCTATTTATTCAACCCGCTTACGGGTGTCCTTAGCCTGATTTCGTTATTATTATATGGGTTTGCCTATACACCTATGAAACGTGTGCATCCTATTGCAGTATTAATAGGTGCTATACCAGGTGCCATGCCACCAATGTTGGGTTGGGTTGCCGCAACCGGAAGCATTGGGCTGGGTGGTTGGATATTATTCCTGTTCCAGTTTTTCTGGCAGTTTCCTCATTACTGGGCTATAGGGTGGGTTGGCTACGATGAATATAAAAAAGCCGGCATTAGCATGCTGCCATCGCAGGAGCGCACTTCACGCTTTACAGGGATGCAATGTATGTTTTACAGCATTATATTAATACCTATGGCCTTGATCCCCGGAGTAGTTCGTATGACGGGTACGGTTGGCATGTGGATTTGCATAGCATGTGGTATTATGTATTTTGCAGCCTCGGTAGCATTTTACATTAAGAACGATTTCAAGTCAGCAAAACGGGTAATGTTTGCATCATTTATTTATTTGCCCGTTGTGTTGCTTGCGTTGTTGTTTGATAAGATATAACTTGATTAACATGGAAGGTACAGTAGACAGTAAGGTAGGGCGCAGAAAGATACACCCACACAAGTTTAGCATGTGGCTGGCTATGGGCAGTATTACAATGATGTTTGCAGGCCTCACCAGTGCATACATTGTTCGTCATGCGCAAGGCAATTGGGTTGATTATAAGC
>JAEZIL010000327.1 GCA_023436685.1 Bacteroidota bacterium
TATTTATAGCAGTATGGGGCAATTAATTACAAACTTACCCGTAAAGTATAGCAATAATGCATGGCGGCTTGATATAAGCATGTTGCCTGCAGGTATCTATTTATGCACGGTTAACTATAACGGAACATCTCATACTGCAAGGTTTACCAAGGTGCAATAGTATTTTGTTTTGAATAGGCTATTGACAAAAAGACGTGGAGGCACTCTACGTTTTTTTGTTTAATGGAATATTAATTGAAATAATGACAAATTAAGAGCTATTAGTATTAAATTAGTATTGCAAATATCTTCCTATGAACCGGAAATTAATCCTTATACCCATATTGTCTTCCTTAAGTTTTTGCGTAAATGCTCAGTCCGATTTATACCAGACACACAGAGATCTATTATCTAAAATAAAGGTAACGGCGCACGGTGTGGAGAAAGTAAATGCATGGTCGGGCGGGCAAAATGCGCCGCAGTTTGCTATAGCTGATATGAATAAGGATGGTAAAAATGATCTTATAGTTTTTGAAAACGAGCGTGGAGTTAAGGTTTACATCAATACAAATCCTTTACCCGGCACTAGTATCCCATTATACCGGTATGCCCCTGAGTACGAATATAAATTTCCCAACGTTAACAACTATATAAAGCTTATCGACTATAACTGCGATAATGTGCCTGATCTGTTTCATTTTGGTACAGGTCTGCAGGGGCTTGTTATAGCTGATGGTTTTTATGATAATAGCGATATCCTTACATTTAAACCCGAACGTGAAATCAGGTTCTACAGGCAAGGATCGTCAACCAGTTCAAATGTAAATATCCGCCCTACAGATATTCCTTCTATTGAGGACATAGATGGCGATGGAGACCTGGATGTTGTTAGTTATTCTATTAATGGCAATTATATTACTGCCTGGCAAAACATTACTAAAGAAGACGGGTTGCCTTGTGACAGCTTTAGAATAAAAGCTCTTACAGGATGTTGGGGCAAGGTGCTTCAGGATTATCCACGCACCCATATGCTTCATATTACATATTGCCCGCCACCACGTGGCGATGGAGGTAACGGCACTAATCATGGTAATAATGCTTTGTGTCTTTTAGATATTGATGGTGATGGCGATATGGACTTTTTGGATGGCAATCAGGATTATTCTGATATTCAATTGCTCATAAACGGCAAGGCTGATTACCAATATCCTATAGACAGTATGATAGCACAGGATACGCTTTGGAAAAAAGATGGCCACCAATTATATATGCCTAAGTACCCTGCCGCTTATTGGGTAGATATTGACCAGGATGGCGATAGGGATATTATGATATCGCCTAAATTAACCGGTACTGAGAACTACAGATGTATAGCGCTTTATGAAAACCAGGGCAGCAGTTCAGCCCCCAACTTTGTTTATCATAGCGATTCATTTTTGATGGAAACAATGATAGATCTGGGTACTAATACATATCCCGTTGTGTACGACTATAATAAGGATGGCCTGGCCGATTTACTTGTTGGCACTATGGGGCGTTATAATCCCATAAGCGGTACAAACTTATCGCGTATAGTATATTATCAGAATACAGGTACAGCAACGCTGCCAGTATTTACGCTTATAGATGATAATTTGCTTGAACTTGAAACGATGGGGTTAAATGGCGGAGCGTTAGCAATTGGTGACCTGGACAATGACGGTAAAGACGAGCTTTTTATAGGTAGAATGAATGGTAACATAGCCTATTTTAAAAACTATGCAGCCAGTGGAACTGTACAGCCCGACTGGCGTTTATGGCAAAGGGAGCTTACCGATAAAAACAATAAGAATATACGTGCCAATAATTTTGCCACGCCGGTTATATACGATGTAAACAAAGATGGTAAAAACGATCTGGTAAGTGGTATGCACCTTGGTTATCTATTCTATTATCAAAATTCAGGAACAAGTGGCGATATTAAGTTGGAGAAACTTTCAGATTCGCTAGGTAAGCTAAAGGTAGGCCCATACCAGCAAGAAGGTTCTTCTGCCCCGTTTATTGGTAAAATTGATAATACCGGCAAAGAATACTTAATGATTGGAACTAAAGATGGTACAATACAATGCTGGGATGGTATTGATAGCGGCGACCCCAATAAAACATATACGCTTGTAGAAGAGAAGTACTCTAATATTAAAATACAGGGAAGGAAGGCCGCACCATATTTTGCCGACATTAACAACGATGGCAAGTACGAAGTGATAATTGGTAACGATCTTGGAGGGCTTAACATGTACTTCCAAATATGGACTGTGAACGTAGAAGGTGTTGCAAGGAGTCAGAATAAACTAAGTGTATACCCTAACCCTGCTATGGATATATTGAATGTAGGCTTGAGCGATGGTATAATATCTGCTAAAGCAACTGTAAAAATATATACAAGCATGGGGCAACAGGTAAATGCATTTATGCAGTATAGCGACAATGCATGGAGGGTAGATGTAAGTTCATTGCCGACAGGTATGTATTTGTGTACAGTATATTCTAACGGCACTACACAAACCGCTAGGTTCTCTAAAACGAAGTAGGAGTAATATTTATAAAAAAGGAAGCGCAGTTATTCAACTGCGCTTCCTTTTTTATTGTGGTAATTATTGAACTACAGTGAACGAACTGCTTTGATAACGGTATAAGTAGATATGCTTATTCTCATTATACAGCAGGTTGTCATTACTATCCCACTGCGGTTTTATTTCAAAGCGGGTAAAAGGAGAAATTGCGTTGTCATTCAGTTTCTCGTTAAATACGGTACCGTATTTTTTTAATAGATATGAATACCAAAACATAGTTTCATATCCCCTGTACACGAATTCTCCGGGGCGTGTGCCACCTGTTACGCTTTTATATTTGTTAGCTAGTTTTTGGCCATTGGGAGTGCTGGGGTCGTAATAAAATGGAGCGGTAATGTAAACAGCTACGTTTGGATAAGCGTCGGGTTTACGTAAGCTAGGCATCGATCTCCATGAAGGCATGCCATATACTTCAAATCTGTAATTAGGGAAGTATGCATACAACTGTTGCAATAGCTTTTCGCTGTAGTTGTAATCAATTATTGTAATTACAATAACATTTGTTTTTGTGCTATCGAAAAAAGAAGAAAGCTGTTTTTGGGTAGGAATGGAGTTACACGATAATTTATTCCAATTCTCTTTCCTGCCTTCAGTAAGGTATTTGAACGCACTTTCGTCGTTAGTATTACCTGTTCTGTAGAAAATTATCGGATCATTTTTATGAAATTTATTCTTCAATTGATCCATTATCCACTCGCAATGGCTTTGCAGCGACGGCTGAAGCAATGTAAAGTATGGGTTATTAGTAACATTGCCATCTGAAGGTGAAATAGCCGAAATAAAATTTACTTTATTTTTTTTAGCTATTTCCGCTACAATGGGTATTTGCTGAGATTGTACTGCACCTATTATCAGGTCAGATGAATCCAGTGTTTTTCTTTTGGCAAGTTGCTCAATTGTATTGGCTGGGTCCATAATGTCATGTACATATAAATCAATGCTGTAGCCCATAGTGTTCAAACTGTCTGCCGCAAGCTTAATACCGTCATAAAAGTCTAATCCCGAAGTTGCTTTTTCAGGTATTTTCCCTTTATAGGTAGGCTTGCCGTCTTTTACCAGTTCGCCCAGGAATAACGGTATCAGCACATCTACCCTATAGCGGATTTTTAATTCAGATGCAGGATAGTCTATTTCCCTTTTCTTGCCTGGCTTTACCGCTGTAGGCTTTTCCTTTACCGGCGGCTTTTTTACCGGTGGCTTGCGCTTAGGTTGTTCTTTTTTGAATATTTTCTTCCAAAACTGAGCTTCTGCATGGGTTGCAGGAAGCAACAGCAATAGCGTGAAAATGCAAAAAAGTATAAGCGTTTTTTTCATGATGTACCCTCTTCTTATTACTCCCATTCAATAGTTGCAGGTGGCTTCGAACTGATGTCGTAAACAACCCTGTTAATTCCCTTTACGTAGTTGATAATATCGCTGGATACTTTGCCCAAAAAACTATGAGGCAGGTGTGCCCAGTCGGCAGTCATACCATCTACCGATGTTACAGCCCTTAATGCAATTGTATATTCATATGTACGTTCATCGCCCATTACACCCACACTTTGTACAGGTAGCAATATGGTGCCTGCCTGCCATACTTCATTATAAAGGCCCGAATCTCGCAGGTGTTGTATGTATATTGCATCTGCTTCCTGTAGCATTTTTACTTTTTCTTCAGATACTGCACCTAGTATGCGTATGCCTAAGCCCGGGCCGGGGAACGGGTGCCTGGCCAGGAATATGTTGTCAATACCTAATTCCTTACCTATTTTACGCACTTCATCTTTAAATAAGTAACGCAACGGCTCTACCAGAGACATATGCATCTTTTCAGGTAAGCCTCCTACATTATGGTGCGATTTAATTGTTACCGATGGGCCATGTACAGATACTGATTCTATAACGTCCGGATAGATAGTACCCTGTCCCAGGAATTTAGCGTCTTTATAAGCCTGAGACTCTTCGTAGAAAACATCTATGAACAGTCTGCCAATGATTTTCCTTTTTTGTTCAGGGTCGCTTACTCCCTGTAGCTCACTATAAAACTTTTGTTTGGCATCAACACCTTTTACATTAAGCCCAAGGTGCTTATAGCCTTCCATTACCTGCTCAAATTCATTTTTGCGCAGTAACCCATTGTCTACAAATATGCAATATAGCCTGTCGCCAATAGCCCTGTGTATAAGTGTCGCAGCCACTGTAGAATCAACACCGCCACTTAATGCCATGATTACTTTGCTATCGCCAACTTCATTTTTTATGCGTTCAACTGTTTCATGGATGAACGATGCGGGTGTCCAGTCCTGCTTTGCACCGCAAACATCTGTTACAAAGTTTTTCAATAACTGGCGGCCATCGGTAGTATGCGTTACTTCCGGGTGAAACTGTATGCCATATACTGGGTTTTTGGCAAAATTGCTGGCAGCTTTATATGCCGCAACAGGTATAGCTTCAGTTTCTGCTATTACAGTGAAGCCCTCGGGTAGTTTTTTTATTGTATCGCTATGGCTCATCCATACTTGCGATCCGTCGTTAATAGTAGCAAAGAAGGTATCGTTACTAATGTTTTTTAAATGCGCACGGCCATATTCTCTGTGTGTAGATTTTCCTACTTCACCACCATATAGGTCTGCAATTAGTTGCGCGCCATAGCAAACTGCCAATACAGGCAATTTATCTGCCATGGCCTTTACGTCGGGTTTAGGTGCTGCTGTATCGTTAACCGAGAACGGGCTTCCTGAAAGTATAATTCCTTTAAGAGAAGGGTCATATTCTACAGGTTTGGTGCAAGGTTGTATCTCGCAATAAATATTCAGCTCCCGTATATTGCGCGCTATGAGTTGCGTAAACTGAGAACCAAAATCAAGAATAAGAATTTTATCGTTCATACTGTGGTATAGTAGTAATGTATATTAGGCTTGTCCTGCCGTGCCGCCAAAATTAATGGGCATATTGCTTTGTTCCTGCTCTTTAATAACGCCTTGTTGGGCTTCGTAGCGTTTTATATTATCTATTAGTGCACGCATTAGTCTTTTTGCGTGTTGTGGTGTCATTACCACGCGCGATTTTACTTTTGCCTTTGGGGTATTAGGCATCACATTTACAAAGTCTATTACAAACTCGGCAAATGAGTGGGTAATGATGGCGAGGTTGGCATAAGTGCCATCTGCCATTTCTTCTGTAAGCTCTATGTTTAACTGTTGTTCCTGAGGTATTTGATCGGCCATTTTATAAGTTTTGTAGAATAGCGGCAAAATTAGCAAAAGAAAGCCAGTTGGACTGTATCGGCTTACATAATTGGCTGTTATTCTTGCATATTCTTATACAAAATGGCAAATTGTTATAGTTTTGAAGCCATATGAGATTTTGCTTTCTGCTATTAGGTTTGGTAATAGTCCTGGCGTCTTGCCGTCCTGAAACATACACCCCTAAACCAAGAGGTTATTATGAAATAGCCTTACCACAACGTGGTTATCAGCAGTTTAACGCTCCGGGTTTCCCGTATAGTTTTGAATATCCTGTATATGGCCGAATAGTGCGCGATACAAGCTTTTTTGGCCAGAAGCCAGAGAACCCGTACTGGATTAATATTGATATACCGTCATTGGGCGGTAGCATCTATATAAGCTACAAGGCCTTAAGTGCTACACAAACATTGAATAAGGTAATAGAAGATACATACGAAATGACTATGTTTCATACGAAGAGGGCCGACAATATTGAGGATATGGTTTTTCATAATGAAGAAGCCAATGTGCATGGTATTTTATATAATGTAACAGGTAATGCAGCATCAGCATATCAATTTTACTTAACCGATTCTGTACATCACTACTTGCGCGGTGCTTTATATTTCGATGTATCGCCCAATGCCGATTCGCTAAAGCCGGTGAATGACTTTATGTATGCAGATGTAAAACACTTGATGGAAACATTAAAGTGGAAATAGTTTTGCACGTATCGGGCAGAACACTATTTTTGCAACTCTCTTTTATAGAGATGGCCCTGTAGTTCAATGGATAGAATAGAAGTT